>WRFW01000090.1 GCA_009787435.1 Defluviitaleaceae bacterium | reverse complement strand
AAAGTGAGTACAAACAAAATTAAAATTAAAAAAACCATAAATATGAAAGAATAAGTGCCAAATAAATTAAACATAAAACCTACTATCATACTTCCAAGAGCAGTAAAGAGTGATATTGAAGCGTTGTTAACGCCGAAAATAAAGCCTTTATTGCTTTTTATATTTTCTGCTAATAATGTATTCATAGGCACTTTTACTAAATTTTGAGGCGATATTGCAAAAGTGAAAAGTATAATCATACTAAAAATAGAGTTATAAATGCCTATGCTTAAAACACCAAATAGAAGCAATATGAAAGCTGTATATAATATATGTTTTTTATTCAAAAATTTAAGCATTTTAGGATAAAAAAGGCTGCCTATTAAAAGCCCTAATAAACCTGTGTACAAACTCATATAACTTAAACGGGCAGGGTCAAAAGAATAATAAGTAATCAAAAGAAGCCGACCGCCTTGCAGAGCAAAAAAGAAAATTAATATGTATATAGAGTTTATTAACATAATGCAAATTTGCGAAAATGATAAAATTTTTCTTTCTCTGCTTTGATTATTAGGCTTTTTAGTTGCTGAAGTTTTATTATCTTTATAAGCTTTTGGTTCTGATTTATCATGTGTTTCATATATATTGAAATACAAAAAGATAGATATTATAATTGATAAAACAAACTGGAATATTAAAGGTGCTTCATGTGAAATAAATTGTGCTAATATTCCACCTGTGAAAGTTCCTATAGAAATTAAAACAGAGCCAAACACTGTGAAATTACCTATAACCTTTTCTGTATTTTGCTTAATATTTTCCATAATTAAAGGTGTAGTGTTAGCTACAACACCTGCAAGCAAAAAGCCAGAAGCAAACCTAATTATATAAAGCGTTTGGATTGTTTCTATTAATGGTGTTAGCAATTGCAGAAGCCCATATAGTGGTATTAAAGCGACTATAGTAATTTTTCTGCCAAATTTATCTGCAAAGCTACCTAAAATAAAAGAACCAAAAAACATACCGAAAGAAAATAAACTAAAAGCAAAGCTATATACATTTGGGTTTTGTGATATGTTTAATATGTAAAAAGGCAACACATTCATATTTAATGTTTGAAAAAACATAAATATTAAAAGTGTTGTATATAATATTTTAGCTCTCATCTTGCCCCTCCTTTTCAAAATTACCAAGTATTCTTATTAATAAAACAAAAACTTGGCTAGGTTACCAAAAATATTAAAGTAACTTTTTAAAATGCCCAAGTACACTGCTTCTTGGGCATTTTGAGAATTAAAATTCAGCGCAAGTGTTTAAGCGTATAAAGAATTAACGTTAACTAGCTCTGTTGTGCTTTCGGTGTAACCAGATTTTAAGCTTTCTGCTAAAACTCTTGCTGTATCTATACTAGTTAAACAAGTGATACCGAGCATTACAGCTCTTCTTCTTATTTTAACTTCATCAACTTGGTGGTCTCTTCTATTATCTGAAGTATTTAAAACATAACTTATTTTGCCGCTTTCTAAAAGACTTAATGTGTTGCTTTCACTATCTTTATGAATTTTTCTAACTATTTCAACTTTATAACCTGCTTTTTCTAATTCATTTCCTGTGCTTGGCGTTGCATATAGTTTAAATCCTAAGTCTGCAAATTGCTTTGCAACTTCTATTAGCTCTGCTCTATCTTGTTTTCTTGCAGTTACTAACACACCGCCCTCTTTTTTCATTGAATAGCCAGCAGCTACTAAGCTTTTAAATAATGCTTCTTTAACGTCTTTTCCGATACCTAAAACTTCCCCTGTAGATTTCATTTCTGGGCCTAAGTAAGTATCTAAACCGTCTAATTTTTGGAAAGAAAATACAGGTGCTTTTACAGAATAAAAACTAGGCTCTGCTGCTATGCCGCCTTTAAAATTAAGAGAAGCTAAAGTTTGCCCCATAGCAGTTTTCGTTGCTAATTCACACATAGGTATACCGGTTACTTTACTAATATAAGGCACTGTGCGGCTTGCTCTTGAGTTCACTTCAATTACGTATATCTCGCCCTCATAAACTACATATTGAATATTTATTAAGCCTTTCACGTTTAATTCAAGGCAAATCTTTTTTGTTAGCTCATAAAACTCTTCTTTAAGCTGCGTGGATATGTTCAAAGTTGGATATACTGATATACTATCACCCGAATGCACACCTGTGCTTTCAATATGTTCCATTATTCCAGGAATTAATACTTCTGACCCATCACAAATTGCGTCCACCTCCACTTCAATACCTTTTAAATACTTATCTATAAGTATTGGGTTATCTGGGTTTGTACGAAGTATAATGTCCATATATTCTATTATATCTTCTGGGCTATTTGCTATAACCATATTTTGACCACCAAGCACATATGAGGGACGCATTAAAACAGGGTAGCCAAGCTTTTCAGCAGCCGATAAAGCTTCTCTAGTAGTCGTTACACCTAAGCCTTTTGGGCGTTTAATTTGTAAGCTTTCAAGTAAATTATCAAATCTTTTTCTATCTTCACAAATGTCTATCGTTTCTGCACTTGTGCCTAATATTTTAACCCCTCTGCGTTCAAGTTCTTTTGCCAATTTTATGGCAGTGCCCCCTCCAAAGCTAGTTACAACGCCTAGTGGTTTTTCAATTTCAATTATTTTCATAACATCTTCAATGTGAAGAGGTTCAAAATAGAGCCTATCTGCTGTATCAAAATCTGTTGAAACTGTTTCTGGGTTATTGTTTATAACGATAACTTCATAACCCATTTTCTTCAAAGTCCAAACGCAATGAACACTTGCATAATCAAACTCTATTCCCTGCCCTATTCTTATAGGACCAGAGCCAAGAACTATTACACGTTCTTTAGTGCTTCTTTGTATAAATGGGATAGCTTCATTTTCAACGCCATTAAAAGTTGAGTAAAAATAAGGAGTTTTTGCTTCAAATTCTGCAGCACAAGTGTCTACCATTTTATAGACTAGATCGTTGTTCGTATACTTTGCGGGGTTGTTTAAAATATTTAATAAACCTTGTAAAAACCAAGTGTCTACTTTAGTTATTTGGTTCAATTCATCTACAGAAATGCCCCTTTTTAAAGCTTCATATAAAACGAAAAGGCGTTCATCTGTTACGGTTTTTAATTCTTCACGAATGCCAGCGTCTGTTTTAGAAGCGAGCCTTGGTAAGTTTAAATCTGAAATGCCGAGCTCTGCCCCGCGAACTGCTTTTAAAATAGCTTCTTCAAAAGTATTTGCAATAGCCATTACTTCGCCAGTCGCTTTCATTTGAGTGCCTAATTCTCTTTGGGCATTTATAAATTTATCAAAAGGCCACTTTGGAAGTTTAACTGCTATATAATCTAAAGTAGGTTCAAAAGCTGCATATGTTGTGCCTGTAATATCATTTTTTATTTCATCTAATGTGTAGCCAATTGCTATTTTAGTTGCAATTTTTGCTATCGGGTAACCAGTTGCTTTACTTGCAAGAGCAGAAGAGCGAGAAACACGGGGGTTAACTTCGATTACTGCATAATTAAAGCTATGTGGGTCAATAGCAAGTTGGCAGTTACAACCACCCTCAACACCTAGAGAAGAAACTATATCCAATGCGGCGGTTCTCATCATTTGATATTCTTTATCTGCAAGAGTTAAAGTTGGTGCGATTACTATACTATCACCAGTGTGAACACCAACCGGATCTAAATTTTCCATAGAACAGACAGTAAGCACGTTTCCAGCTTTATCTCTCATTACTTCAAATTCAACTTCTTTCCAGCCTTTTATTGATTTTTCAATTAGCACTTGCGTTATAGGGGAAAGCAGAAGCCCATTTGAAGCTATTTTTTCTAATTCTTCTTTAGTTTCAGCAATACCGCCGCCAGTGCCGCCGAGTGTGAAAGCCGGGCGGACTACTACAGGGTAACCAAGCTCATCTGCAATATTTAAACAAGTTTGCAAATCATTTGCCACTTTAGATGGGATTACAGGCTGGCCTATTTCTATCATCGTTTCTTTAAAAAGAAGCCTATCTTCAGCTTTGTCTATCGTTTCTGGCGAAGAGCCCAAAAGTTTCACATTCATCTTATCTAAGAAACCCTCTTTAGCAAGCTTCATACAAAGCGTTAACCCCGTTTGCCCACCGAGCCCTGAAAGAATGCTATCTGGGCGTTCTTTTTCTATTATTCTTTTTACTGTTTCTACTGTTAAAGGCTCTATATAAATGGTGTCTGCTATGTTTTTATCCGTCATTATTGTTGCAGGGTTAGAATTTAGAAGAACTATTTCTATACCCTCTTTTCTTAAAACTCTACAAGCTTGGGTGCCTGCATAATCAAACTCTGCTGCCTGCCCAATTACTATAGGTCCAGACCCTATAACCATTACTCTCTTTATACTCATATCTCTAGCCATATATTTTAATTTTCTCCTTTTTAATATTAAATAAATCTTGCTTTATGAAGCTTTT
>WRFW01000089.1 GCA_009787435.1 Defluviitaleaceae bacterium | reverse complement strand
CTCAAAATTTTGTTTTTGCAAGTAACGATGGTACAATAGCTTTTCGCACAATAGGGAAAGTGCCTATTAGAGCAAATGGTAGAATTCCAGATTTGCCAGCCCCTGGTTGGTCTTCTGAATATTCTTGGGTTGGTTATATACCTTTTGAAGAAATGCCAAACATATTAAACCCAGAGACGGGGTTTATAGCTACTGCAAATTATAGAGTAGTTAGCGAAAATTATATGCATTTTATTACGGACCAATGGGCACAGCCTTTCCGCCAAATCCGTATTAATGATTTATTAGAAGCAAATGAAAATGTAACAGTTGCCGATATGAAAGCATATCAAACAGATAATAAAAATCTAGAAGGCTATATCTTCTTACCGCAAATGTTAGACACTTTGGCAGGCGGTTTTTCACAATCACCCCATAGCAGCACAGCAATAACTCACTTGCAAAATTGGAACTTTTTTGATGAGATAGATAGCATAGGCTCAACAATTTTTAATATTTGGATGAGAGAGATAGGCATATACTTATTTAATGAAACAATCTCTGAAGATATGCTCCCTTTGTTTAGAAGACGTTCGTATTTTGTAAACACGTTGTTAGAGAGAAGCTTTAATGGCGAACACGTTTATTGGATAGAAAACAGGGGCGGTTTAACACACGTTTTACAAGCTAGCTTTGAAAATACTATTGCAAATATAGAAAATAGACTAGGCTCTAATATAAACAATTGGGCTTGGGGCAATTTTCACCAAGTTGAATTTAGACACCCTCTAAGCTCTGTTTGGCCGCTTAATATGCTTTTTAACCCAAGGGGAAGAATAGCAACGCCAGGAAGCGGGGTAACTTTAAATCAACAAGCTTTCACAGAAAACGGGCTAACTAACCACGGTGCAGGTTGGCGATTTATAATAGAAATGAACGGTTTAAATAACTCTTACCAAATAGTTGTGCCAGGGAATAGCGGGCACCCAAGAAGTCCTTTTTATCACAACAATATTGACACATGGATAAACAATGAATTTAGACAAACGAGTATAACGGTTCCAAGCGGGCATATTTTAACTTTAATGCCTAATTGATTTTTTTATAGATATGCCTATTGCTTAAATTTTTATTTTTCTGCTCACGATAATAAAAATAAAAATTTAAGCAGTGTAGCCAGCTTTTATTATAATTAAAAAGCAGTGGCTAAATGGTTTCGCTAAATAAAAAATTTTAATACATATAAAAAGGGTAGGAATGGTATGGCATTTTTTAAAAATTTGAAAATAAGATTTAAACTTTTTTGGTCTTTTGGTGTGGTCGCTTTATTGCTTTTTTCGGTAATTGTGTTTGCGTTTATACAAATTTCAGTGCAAGTTAGCAGGTATCAAAATATGTTTATTTACCAAGTTGAGCCTATAAATGTTATAAAGAGAATAAACACAGATGTGAACGGGCTTAGAAGAATTGCAGCTTATTTATTATTGAACACTGGAAACAATCAAGCAATACAAGCTCTTTATGAAGAAAATTTAATTAAAAAATCTGAAATTAGAGCCGATTTAGAGTTAGTTTATAGTATAATAAGCGAAGCACCAAATTTGCCAGGCTCAACCCCCGGTGCAAATAACCTTATACTTGAAAATATAGAATTTTTCATAAATAATTTTGATTATTATATAACTGTTTTTGATAATATTTATACCCAAGTTCTTGCGGGCAATCAAACTATGGCTTTTGCAGTGTTGCAATTTCAAGGCGATGTTATAGAAAGCTTGCAGCAATATTCTTATGAAATTTTGCGTATATTAGAGCATGAGATAGAAACCCAACACGCTAGAGCAGCTTTTATAATAGCAAGGGACAATATTATAGGATATAGTATTACAATTTTTGCTCTTTTAGCTTGTGTTATAATTATAATTAAACTTTCAAATTCAATTTCCCGCCCCCTTGCAAGGTTAAGCGAAACTGCTAAAAATATATCAAATGGGAATTTAAATGTAAGTATACAGGCAAATTTGCCTAAAGATGAGCTTGGGGGATTAACTGAAGATATACAAAAAATGGTGTTAGTTATAAAAAATATAACGACAGATTTATCTACATATGCAGTGGAAGTAATTAATAATGGCAATATGGACTATAAAATAAACTCAAATAATTATGAAGGGGAATATAGAAACTTAATAGAAAATATGAATTATATTGTTGATAGTTTTTTGAAAGATATTCTCGGCGTAATAAGTGTTTCAAAAGCTATAAACAATGGTAACTTTGAAGTGGAAGTTTATGAATTGCCGGGTAAAAAAGCAGTTTTAACAAGTTCTTTGCGGTCTCTGTTATTTGATTTAAAAGAGATTTCAAATGAAATAAAAGTTTTAGCTAGTGCGGCGGCTTCTGGAAATTTAAAAGCAAGAGCAGATGAAACGAAATATAAAGGCAGCTGGTTAGATATGGTTAGTGAGCTTAACTCTGTAGTTAAAAATGTTTATGAGCCTATAGAAAAATTGAAAGTATCTTTAAATGGTCTTAAAAATGGTGAATTTATAAATATGGATGGAACCTATAGGGGAGAATTTAGAGTGCTTCAAAACTCAGCAAATACTACTATACAAAATCTAGCAAGCTACATTGCTGAAATATCTGAAGTGTTAGAAAAAGTTTCAAATAAAGATTTAACGCCTGCTATTGGGCGTGAATATGTTGGTGAATTTAGCAAAATTAAAGATAGTTTAATAAATATATTGCACAGTTTAAATTTAACGATTAAAGAAATTGGAAATGCTTCTGAGCAAGTAAATATTGGTTCAAAGCAAATATCGGAAAGCACTATGGCTTCTGCTTCTGGCCAATCAGAGCAAGTGCAAGCATTAGAAGAAATTAATTCTACAATTGAACAAGTATCAGATGTTAGCTCTGAAAATTTAGTTAATATAAGGCATGTGGATGAATTTGCTTCAGTCTCACAGACTAGGGCAAAGCAGAGCAACACAGATATGCAAGATTTGCTTTCTGCAATGGAAGGTATTAAAAACTTTTCTTCAAAAATTAGTAGTATAATTAAAGTAATTGAAGATATAGCGTTTCAAACGAACTTGCTCGCTTTAAATGCTTCTGTTGAAGCGGCAAGGGCAGGCGAGCATGGGCGTGGCTTTGCTGTTGTTGCTGAAGAAGTGCGAGCCCTTGCAAATAGAAGCCAAAATGCAGCAAAAGAAACGAAAGAATTAATTGAAGAAAGCATAAGAAATGTTGAAGAGGGAACAGGCATGGCAGATAAAACTGCAAAAAGTTTAGTTCAAATAGTGAAAGATAGTGCAGAGATAGCAAGTTTAATCGAAAATATAACAAACTCCACAGCTTCCCAAAATGAAAGCTTTAATCAAATTGCAAGCGGCATTAATCAAATTACTTCTGTAGTTACTAATAATTCTGCTATCACTGAAGAAACTGCTTCTAGTGCTGAAGAATTGAGAGGCCAAGCAGAGGGTATGAAAGAATTAGTTTCTCAATTTGCCGTTAATTAAATAGCGATACTCTTCTATTAATAACAATACTTGGGCATTTTTGAAAATTTGCTTGAAAATTTTTAAGAAGCTTAGCCAAGGTGCTGTTTTGGTATCAGAATACTTGGGCATTTTTAAAAATTTGCTTGAAAATTTTTAAAAAGTTTAGCCAAGGTGCTGTTTTGGCATCAGAATACTTGGGCATTTTTAAAAAACTTCTTGACAATTATGTTACATTTGTGTTATAATTTATTAAACTAATTTTTGGAGGTGCTTTATTATGAACCATTTTTTTAGAAAGAGTTTAGCCATTTCAGGCTTTTCATTAGCAACATTTTTGCTTACCGCTTGTGGTGGTGCTGCACCAGAAGAAACACCAGGCTTAGACCCACAAGTTCCAAATGAACATACAGAACTGCCATATGAACATAATCAAGAAAATGAATTAACAACTGGCGGCGAAATAGTTTTCGTTAGCCCATCAGACCCTGTCTCTTTAGACCCTATCCGCAGCAATGATTCTGCTTCAACCGATGCAGCAACACAAATTATGGAAGGGTTAGTTCGTTTTAGCCCACAAACTGCACAATTAGAGCCACGCCTTGCAACTAGCTTTGAGCAAATAGAGCCTTTAATATGGGAATTTAACTTACGCCAAGGTGTCTATTTTACAGATGGCGAGTATTTTAATGCAGATGTTGTAGCTATGAATATTAACAGACTTCTAGACCCAGAAGAAGCAAGCCCAGCAGCTTTTATTTTAGAAATGATAAGCGAAGTTGAAGTGATAGATGAATATACAGTTCATTTTCACACACACTTCCCATTTGCACCGCTTCCAGGGCATCTAGCACATAGAAGCGGCTTTATGGTTAGCCCAGCTGCTATCCAAGAAGAGTTGGGGGGGG
>WRFW01000088.1 GCA_009787435.1 Defluviitaleaceae bacterium | reverse complement strand
GGGGCTCTGAATTATATCCGTGGATTATGGAATTTGTAATAGCTTCTGAAACAGCTGTTTTAATGTCGTTTAAATCTGCTAATAATGGGTCTAAAGGGCTTAAAAAAGCAACGATAACAGCCCTTGCTGCTGTTATATTTTGTGATACACTTTTAAAAACAAAGTTCATTTCATTTTCATACATAGTCTTTTTTTCTTCTAAAATGCCTATCATATCTCCTCCAAGGTTGCAATTTTTTGTATTCCTGATATTTTTAAAATTCTTTTTATATCACTATTCACGTTTGATATATAAATTTTACCATTAGGCTTTAAGTTTTTATAACGCCCCATAATTAGACCAATACCAGAAGAATCCATAAAAGTTACACCTTTAAAATCTAAAATAATATCATTTGCGTTTGCTTTGCTATATTCATCATCTATATTTTTTCTTATAAAAGCCGCACTATGGTTGTCTATATCACCGGTAATTTCGGCTATGAATTTATTTTCTAATTCTTTTGTATTTACCATTTTGGATAAGTTCCTCCTAAAAATATGTGTTAAGCTTATTATATATCATTTAGGGAAAAAATGCAATACATTTTTTGTGAAAAATTAAAGTTTATTTGGAATTAGCAAAACTATATTAAAATATATATCATGCTCTAATCTCTGTATACTTACATTGTAGAGAACTACTAAATAGGTCGTATTTCTTAGAAAATTTAAATAACTTAAAATGCTTTCATATGTGCCGCTATTTACTGCTTCATTAACGGTTCCCGTAACTATTAGAGACGTTATAATCATATTTTCTGAATATTGCTGGTTTGAAAGTTCAAAACGGTTTCTATTAAGCCCATTTGTATATAATCCATAATTAATTTCTGCTATAGTGTAGCTTATATTTTTTGAGCTAGTAATTTTTTGATAGTTTTCTAAATATTTTAAAGTTTGCATATTCTTATTAAAATTTATGTAGTTATTAATGCTTATTTGTGTTATTTGATTTTGGGTGTTTATTTTCCTGTTAAGCGAGTTTATGTTTTGGAAGCTAAGCTGCAAATCTCTAAAAGCAACATATATTAATATTGCAGTTAAAACAGACCCTATAATCAAAACTATTTGATACAATTTAATTTTCACTTTAATCTTTTCGCTCATTATTTTATTGACCGCCTTTTTTTAGTTTATGCTTATTCTAATATCATTTTAACATTAATTTGAGGTTATTAGTTAGTATTGTAACAAATGTGTAAGGAATATTAGCTCCCTTATTGACAAAATGATTAGAATGTGTTTAAATATAAGTATGTGTAGAAAATAAAAATAGGGAAGTACATATGATAAACAAATTGATAAATACAGAATTAAAGCCAAAACCTGTTTCACTTCAAAAATTGGTTGAACAATTTGAACTAACATCATTAACACCAAGTATAACTATAGAAAGTATTTATTTGGATAATCCATCTATAAATAAGCCTGGTATCCAATTTACTGGCTTTTATGATTTTTTTGTAAGAGGAAATATTCAAATAATAGGCAAAGTTGAACATGAATATTTAAAAACTTTACAAGAAAAACAGAGAGACCAAGTTTTTTCAGAATTTTTTCACCAAGGTGTTCCTTGTGTTATACTAACTAAAGATTTAAGCCCTATGCCAGAGCTTTTAATACATGCTGAAATTAGCAACACACCAATTTATACTACAAGTTTGCCATCTTCTGATTTTATTCCAGAGCTTTTAAGGTGGCTTAGAATAGAGTTAGCACCAAAAGTTACATTGCATGGCGTTTTAATAGATATTTTTGGCGAGGGTGTTATGATAATGGGTGATAGTGGTATTGGAAAATCTGAAACAGCTTTAGAGTTAATTAAGCGTGGCCACAGGCTAATAGCAGATGATGCTATAGATATAAAAAGAATATCTTCTAACACTTTAATTGGGCAATGCCCAAGTTTAATTCAAAATTTTATGGAAGTTAGAGGGATAGGCATTATAGATGTTCAAAAGATGTTTGGTGTTGAAGCTTTAAAGACTAGCCAAGTTATTGACCTTATCCTAAACTTAGAATATTATAAAGATGATGATTCTTATAAAAATCAAGATAGAATTGGAGAAAAAGAAGAGTTTACAAATATTTTAGGAAACAATATTGTTACACATAATATACAGCTTAAAGATTGGAGAAACTTAGCTGTTATTTGTGAAACAGCGGCAGTTAATCATAGGCAAAAAAAGATGGGTTATTCTGCATCACAAGAATTAAAAAGAAGGCTTAAAGAAGCTTTGGGAAATAAATCTTAAGGAGATTTTTAATGGATATATTTAAAAAATTTTTCCCAGAAGAAAAGTTGTTTTTTAATGAGCAAATGAGCAAGCATACTACTTTTCAAATAGGCGGGGCTGCAGATTTGCTATTTATGCCAGCCCACCCTGGAGATTTGCACAGAGCTATTTCTATTTGCAGAGGTCAAAAGATTCCTTATTTTATATTAGGAAATGGAAGCAATGTTTTAGTTTCAGACGATGGATTTAGAGGAGTTATAATAAAACTTTACAATTTTACTAATGTGCAAGTTGAGGGTAAAGTTGTTCATGCCCAATCTGGGGTAGATATGCGAGAGCTTAGCCGCTATGCTGAAGAAAATAGCTTAACCGGGTTGGAATTTGCTGAGGGAATACCTGCAACGGTTGGCGGGGCTGTTTGTATGAATGCAGGTGCCTATGGCTCTGAAATGAAAGATGTTTTAATAAGGGTAGATGTTTTGAGAGACGGTGAAATAAGAAGACTTTTGCCATCTGAGCTTGAATTTGGCTATAGAACTTCCTTAGTTAAAAAAGAAAATCTAATAGTTTTAAGTGCTACTTTTCTTCTAGAGCACGGTGAAAAGGATGAGATACGACTTAAAATGGCAGATTTAAACAAGCGAAGATTAGATAAACAGCCATTAGAATTTCCCTCAGCTGGGTCAGTTTTTAAGAGACCAGAGGGGTATTTTGCAGGTAAGCTAATACAAGATTCAGGCTTGCAAGGTGTATCTATAGGCGGTGCTGAAGTTAGCACAAAGCACGCAGGGTTTATAATAAATAAAGGAAATGCAACCGCAAAAGATGTTTTAGACCTTATAAAACACGTTCAGAAAACTGTTAAAGATAAGTTTGGCGTGGAATTAGAAAGAGAGATAATACTTTTATAAGCAAAGGGAGTTAATAAACTAAAGTGGAACTAACTATAATAACTGGAATGAGTGGTGCTGGAAAATCTACAGCTTTAAAGTTTTTGGAAGATTTCGGCTATCATTGTGTAGATAATCTTCCGTCTGAGCTTATAAAAGAGCTTATAAATCTTTTTTCTAAAACAACTTCAAATGAGCCTCATAAAATAGCGTTAGGAATGGACATTCGCAACTTAAAAAGTAATTTTTATGAATTTTTTGAAGAAATTAAAAGGTTAGATTTAAACTTTAAAATAATTTATTTGCACGCTAGTACAGAAAAATTAGTTCAGCGTTATAAAGAAACTAGAAGACAGCACCCGTTGCACACTAGCATTCTTGAGGGTGTTCTTAAAGAAATAGAGCTTTTGAACCCTTTAAAACAACTTAACCCTTACGTTATAGATACAACGCATATTAAGCCAAATCAATTAAAACAAAAGCTTGAACGTATTTTAAATAAAAATGCCAAAGAAAATTTCACTATGACTATAATTTCTTTCGGTTTTAAATATGGAATACCGACCGATGCAGACAATATTTTTGACGTTCGCTTTATTGAAAATCCATTTTATATACAAGATTTAAAACACCAGACCGGTAATGATGAAGCTGTGAAATCTTTTGTTTTGGAAAAAGAGCCTGCAAAAGCTTTTTTAGAAAAAAGTATAGATTTAATACAATATTTAATACCTCACTACATTAGAGAAAATAAAAACAGCTTAATAATAGCTATAGGTTGCACTGGTGGGCAGCACCGCTCAGTTGCTATAGCAAATTATATTTATGAATTTTTTAAAAAAGATTATAATGCAGCTCTTTCCCATAGGGAACTTTTTAGATATTGATTAATTTTTTAAAGATTAAACTTAGGTTGCACAGCAGGGTTGTTATTAAAATGAGTTTTTCACATGAAGTTAAAAATGAGATAAAAGAAAATAAGTCTTTGCATGAATTGGCAAAGGCTTTTTTGGCTTATGGTTCAATTACAGACCCTAATAAAAGCTATCATTTAGAATTTGTTACAGAAGAGAAAAACGCAGAAGAAATAAAAAATATGTTACAAAAATATAGGATAAATGCTAAAATTATAAAGCGTAAAAATAACTTTGTGCCATATATTAAAGATGCCGACAAAATCTCACAATTTTTAGGGCTTATAGGTGCTTATTCTTCTCT
>WRFW01000087.1 GCA_009787435.1 Defluviitaleaceae bacterium | reverse complement strand
AACTATTGAAAAAAGTTGAGGGGGGGGGGGTATAATGGTAAATAAGATTAGGGAAAACCCCTACTAAAAAATTTAAAGGAGCACACATGAAAAAATTTATTAGTTTTTTTCTAGCAATACACCTCATGGCATCTTCAATGCCATTGAACGCAATTAACTTTTATGAAAGTGAATTGCCGCTAATTTATGAAAGGTCTTCAAAATATATTGAAGATACAGAAGAAGAAAGGAGTTATTATAGATATGAATTAGAACCACTAATAGAAATTCCGCAAGAAGAATTAAACATATGGCAAGAAACTGAAAATGAACATAATTTAAATGAATGGCAGCTAGACTTAAATGAAAACCAACTGCTAGCAGAGCAAAGAATGGTTAACACTCGCATTAATCAACAGTTAAATCAAGAAATAGTAACTTTAAACTTCGTTAATGTTCCAGAAGAAAGCAGATATAATTTAATATTAAGACCTACTTATAACACTAGACAAAGACAAATTTTTCAACTAACATTTTCACCTTTAAGCGAAAATATTTATGAACCTGGTGAAATTGAAATAAGATTGCCTTATGCTCTTTTCCAAAATAGAGTTGGTGAATATATTATAAGCCCCTCTCCTATGGAAATACCATTGCCAGGGTTAACGGCATTTAGCTATACAATAGACAGTGAAACTAACGAAATTATAATAAGAAACCATGCTTCAGTTGTTGGAAGCGGTACACAGCTTATAGTTAATATGGCATTTAATTATATGCCTTCTTTAACTGCTAATGGGTTTACAAATGAATTTTATGCTAAAGTATCTTTTGCAGAAAGGCACAATAGAGAGAGTTTAAGAAGCAGACCAATTAGCTTTGAGTTAGAAACTAGAGTAATTCCAAATATGAATCTAGGAAAAACTAATATGGCTCACTATAGCGATTGGCAGCCTATATGGGGTGCAGAGCCTGCTAATAATGAATATATCAACTCTTATGGTTATTTTTTCGTTCGTTATCGTATTAGGTATACTACAGTTTCTCGAATATTAAATTTTAATGGAGTAAATCAAAGCTTTTTAACTACTCAGCCTTTCACAGTTCAGCTAATAGAAAATCCACTTAATGGTGGCGAAATAGTAGCTTGGTCAAATATTTTTAATGGAATGGTTTCTAATCCTAGCTCTTGGACAATTGGGAATACAGAAGCTTTTAATAGGTGGGCAGAAGTAGCTTGGGATGTTTCAACCCCTTCTGCCGGTATAGAACAGGTTAGAAATATAAATGTTATAGTTAGATATCCAAGACCATTTCCGAGACCTATAACAGAGGAGCAAGAACCAGTAATAGTTGGCAATGAAGTAAGTATTATCTTTAATCCTATTGATAGTGAAAAAATAGTAATTAATTCAAGTTCTTCGCATAGATATATTACTCATCTTGCTCCTACCCCTGAAGCAGACCTTTTTAGCATTTCTTCAAATATGGGGCGTTATACTGGTCTTCCTCATATAAATCCTCCGCTTCATTATATAATAAATGGTTTTAGCTTTTTAGAGGGAGGTTTTTCTACTCAAAATATTTTTAGAACAGTAACTGCTAATATTAGAGGGTTTAGCCACACCAAAAATGGAACACGCCCTTTCAAAACTATAGTAACAAATGAGTATTTTTATTTAAGAACTTTATCTGGTGAAAATCGTAGACTTAATGAAGCAGATTTTACTATCGTTTCAGCTAATATATCTAATTATCAAGAAACTAGACCAGTATTTAGTGAAATTAACGGTGAAATATTAGCAACAGGAATAGAAAGAATAGCCGGTGTTCATCGCTCACCAATTCGTGTTTATATTGAAAGAGGTCATAGAGATTGGGAATACCATGTTACTTTATTTGAAAATGCTATTTCAAATATTGGCAATATAAGTAACTTGCCTCAAAATACAACTCGTATAAGGGCAGTTCATTCTAACGGGTTATATCATGTTTCTTTTCTGCTTAATTTAACTATAATTCTAAATCCTACCGAAAATGTATTAAGCATGCTTGAAAATCAAGAAACTATAAATTTATTTAATGGAGCTTCGCTAGAAGTTTTAAATTATTTTGGAACTCAAATAAACTCATATAGATTTCATGAAAGCTATGCCCATCTTACTAGAGTTACTTTTTTCTCTCAAATAAATAAATTTACTCGAGGCAATTGGGCTTCTCAATCTGCTTATGGTAGATTTCAAATTCCTTATAGGCTAGTTTTTCAACATAATACTGAGGGTGGAAATCATCGTTTACCCGAAGAAGTTTTTGTACAGATTTTGCCAGAGCAAACTAGCGGTGTCTTTTATGATTTGCTTCCAAGTGGTGCAATATTAGATACAAGTAGAATAAGAGCTATAGATATTCTTGGCAGAGAAGCTGAATATAGGCTATACCAACACCACAATTGGCAAGGAAGTGGTAGAACTTTAATAGCTATATATGTTCAAGTTTCAGATAATTATGATACACCTAATTTAAGAAATTCTCATCTAAGTTTTGGTGGACTCGGGATTGGGGTATGGGGTGGGACAGGTTTTGCAGTTGATTTTTACGTGTTTTATCCTTGGTTAAATTTAAGATTTTTTGGTAATCAACTAAGAAATTTAGCTTCTTATCAATCAAGAAGTGGTGAGCTTTTTTATTCTCTTATTCAGGGTTCTCGTGTCCACACAAATGCTAACAATACAGCTACTCAAAGTCAATTTAATGCTAGAGAGCGTGAGTTGATGGCAAACTTCCCTAACACATACCATATATATGTAAATGAAAGAAATACTGTATCAACAGCTCTTACAACTAGCGTTGATGTTTTAACTTCAGACCAACTAGGTTTTAGAAGCTACGTTCGTTCTAGCAGCTCTTCTATTTATTCAGAGAAAGCACAAGTTTACCCAAGCGAAGCTTATTTTTACCGTTTTCAATTTATACCACCAGAAGATGCCCACGCAACTAGCGAGATAATGGAATTTACTATTTTTAATGTTTTAGAAATAGCACATTATGGCGAGCCGCATTGGCAAGGAACTTTAACAGGCATTAATTCTTCTCAGCCTAGAAATATGGCTAATATTGAAAATGTAGTTTATTATATCTCAACTGTAACAGGTCTAGACCCTTTTAAAAATGAAGAACATTCAAATTTAAGCAATACCGCAATTTGGAGCAGAGTTTATGAACTTCCAGAAAACACGGAAACTATTACAGCCGTTGCAATTCGTATGTTTAATAACAATAGCTCTATTTTAACAGGCAACCAAAATAATTCTATAGTCGTTTATTTAGAAATGGAAGCCCCTGCAACCCAAAAAGATGGCTATGCTTTCAATAGAGCTTCTTATCAAATTATAGCACGCCCATTAGGCGGTGGTGAACTTTTCACAACACCAATGGTGCAAGCAGGAACTACTAGAGTTTCATTTAATGAGTTAGTTGAGGAAGAAAAGGTAGAAGAAGAAAAAGACTATAATTATGAAAAAGACGAAGAAGATAAATTAGAAAAAGACTATGATTATGAAGAAAACGAAGAAGAAGATAAATTAGAAAAAGACGAAGAAGAAAAACTAGAAGAAGAGCCTATAGAGCCAGAAGCACCACAAGTAACATCTTCTCAAATCCGTATACTTACAATAAACCCACACAATAACTCAAACCACTTTTTCGCTCGTTGGTTTGAAGAATGGGTAAACGGCAAAGGCGGTTCTAACCAAAGATTTTCTAAAAATATCAACTTAAACCCGCTAAATGCTTACGGTAACCCAACAATTATATTTGAACAAGTAACAACATATGAACTTTCCCGCAACCCAAACCACAAAAAGTTTGTAGATATTGAAACCCTCTTGCGTGATGAGTACGGCAACTACCGTTTTGACATAATCGCCATAGGCTCATGGGATTATGGCGGTATATTAAGACCAGGAAACGAACCACACATAATCCAAGCCGTTAGCGACTTTATGGACGCAGGCGGTGCAGTAATCTTTGGGCACGATACCCTAACAGACCGCCATAGAACTTCCCACGGGCGTGGAAGCACAGCCCAAACAACATTTGGTACAGCCCATGGTACACTTCAAGACGGTGAATTTTATAGAAATCGCCTAAATAGACTATACGGCATGAACTACTTATTTGCTCCACTAGCCCACAGAGCCGGTATAATACCAAGCCAAAGAGTAGACCGTTTCGCCCACCATTCAAACACAGCAAATAGAAAATTTGCAATAATCACTGAACAAGGTCCGCTAACAAGCTTCCCATTTAACTTTGAAGTAGGTCAAATAATACCTATCTCAGCAACCCACAACAACGGCAGTCTAACAAGAGGCACAGTATGGGCAC
>WRFW01000086.1 GCA_009787435.1 Defluviitaleaceae bacterium | reverse complement strand
TTCCACCCTCTTTTAGAAGAAGATATGCCGGCTTATTCCTGCTTTGTATACCGACGCTTTCGCTCGGGATGTCAATTTGTATGTTTTGATTTATCCCTAATGGGACACTTGCTGCAACTAGAAATACAGCGTTATCTATTCCGTCTATATCTACTACTCTTGTTACTCTAACGTTAGTTGTAGGACCGCAGCTAACAGGGAACTCGTGAAAGTATTTGCCGTGAACTGCTAGCTCTGGGCGGTGGTGTGGTGTTATACTAGCTTTTGGAGCGTTGAAGCCGCAAGATAATGGAAGAGGTCCTCTTGCTCTTCCTCTAGGTTGATTTACGTTAAGTCTCATGTTATTTCCTCCTAAAAATAGATTGATAACCGACTTACATAACACAACTGTTATAACTAGCCATACCGCAGGATTAGCAGCACAGTTGTGCTAATGAGGTATTGGGTATGGTTAGTTATACTCCGTAATTATAGCCATAACTACCGTGTGATGGAGTGCCAACTAATTGTTCATTGTTTGCCCATATATTGCTGAAAGTAGGTGTGTGAGGTCGTAACGCTCCTACTGTGCGAAGTATAGTGTTTTCTTGAAGTATGCGTTCTCTTTCTGCACGTGCTACTTCTGCTAAGATTTTTTCTTCACTTTCTTTTGTTGCCTTGTAGTTATCGAAGCGTGATTGGTCTACTATTTTTTGAGTTTCATAGAAATATTGAGCTGTTTTAGAGTCGGTATGAGCTGCTTTTGCAGCTATCTCATATTTTAAGTTACCGAACTCACGCAAGTTGTCTCTACTATTATCGTGAGCTAGTAAACTTGCATGGACACCATAGCCGTCTCCATAAGCTGCTCCGCCGTTTTGTGGGTAAGCACCAACAAGTCCGTGATGATTTTCATGCTTCAATGCGAATATAGCGAAAATAACGAATATAAAAATTACAAGAATTATCATAACGGCTAGTATCATCATTGGATGTCCATCGCCTTTATTTTCAACTAATATAGGGCTATTTGCACCTTTCGTTGCTTCTGCGTACATAATTAAATACCTCCTGCATTTTTTAATTTAGTGCGTTTCTACACACTATAAAACCTCTACACTGTAGAGATTTAAACTATGTAGATTTTTTTCAACAATATTAAGTAATTGTTTTTAAAATCTCTTCAGCTTGTCCACTATTTTTTAATGATGTTGTCGCTTGGTCAATTAAAGTTTGTGGGTCGTTTGATTGTGCAGCTTGTTTAAGTGCTTTCCACATTGGATGATTAAGATTTTCGCCTTTACCCGCTTTATTTGCCATTTTTTCTAGATCACCTATTAAGGCAGGTAAGCCTTGATTACAAGCTATATCTATAGCTTGATTTTTTAACTCGTTTTTATTAAAGGGCAAGCTTATATTTCTAGCGAACCAATTCCAAGCTAGATTTACTATCTTATTTTATCATTTAAGCACTACCTCCTCTAATTCATTTATTTTGGTTTGTAGAGCTTCTAGTTTCGTTTGCAATTCCTACTATTGATTTTGTGTCAACGGCTTCTATTTGGGGCGGTTTAGAGCTCTCTTTCAACTGTTGCACTTCTTGCAACAGTTCGTTAATTCTTGGGTCTTCTACTTCCACTACTGTTGGGGATACTTGTGTGTCTGTAGTTTTCTGAAACTGTGCAGTTTCAACGTGCATAATTCCTGTAAGGAAGTCTACATACTTTTTAAACAACATCCCATTTGACGGGTTGTAGTAGAACATTGTATCGCCAAACCTAGCTTCTTTATTGCCTATTTCTTGCAAGTTGGCTGTGTCGTCTATTATTGAGAAGCTTTGTATAGGTTCATTATCAACTGAGGAATTAGAATGGTTAGGCTGTGTTGATTGTGGTTTTAAACTCCATTTTTCTTGTTGTTTCAGTTGGGCATTAGGTGGAACAACGTGAGGATATGGCGGTTTAAACTGTGGCACTATATTTCCGTATATATCTATTGGTTGTCCTTGGTGATTATAGTACATTTGCACCTCTCTTAAATCTGTACTACCATTTCGTCGGTTTCACCGAAATGGTTTGGGAGGCATCATATCGGTGAAGCCAACAAAATGATAGAAAGGGTTATCATTATAGTGAACCCAGTAACATGATAATTTTTAATTTAAAGGCAATGTAGGCTTGCCTTGTTTTTTTCTCATAGGATTAAGTTTAATTAACGAACTCCTCTATTCCCTTGCTGTGCAGCTCGTTTATAAGCAGCCATTAAGCCTTGTTCGCTAGCGAACCACCTATTCCCTCGTTTAACTTTATAAGGGTATTTTCTTTGGCTAGGAATTAAAAAAGCACTTCTTGGCATTTCTTTTCTAGCTTTCGTATTCTGTTTTGGCGGATTCCATGCCATGAGAAACTCCCTCTTTCTTAGTCATATTCATTTTTCTTCTGTCTTCTTTTTCTTGTTCTGTTAGTTCATGTCCATCTCGCATATTCAGTATGTTTGCGTGTTTTTCATGAGCGTCTAAGTTACTATGTATTTGTTCTAAAATTTTGTTCCAACCCTCTCCCCTCTCGTCAATCGCTATTTTTTCTTCTAGTTTTTCTTTACATTCTTTAAGCCATTTTTCATGGCACTCTAGCATTCCATATATTAAATCCATAAAAACCTCCTAACCTTATTTATGGTTTAATTCTATCAAATCGCTATTAACTTTGAAATATAAAATAGTGCCGTAATAGTGTATAATCATGCACTATTTCTGTAAAAAAGTGTACTCTTAATAAAAAAACACTTCAAAATTTTAAAATTGAAGTGTTTAAAATGATTTAAAGTTTTTTTAAAAAACACTTGACAAATACGCATAAAGTGTGTATAATATATAGTATAAGGAGGCGATAATATGAAAAGAAGGGATTTAATTAAAAAGCTAGAAAGTAATGGATGGTGGTTTGAGCGACATGGCAGCAATCATGATGTATACACAAATGGCAAAAGAATTGAAGCTATAGGTCGACATATTGAAATAGATGAAAGGCTAGCTAGAAAAATATTAAGCAGAAACGGCATTAAATAAGCCGTTTCTAGTTCCTTGTATTTTCGCCCAGTATATAAAATAGGAGGTATAAACATATGAAAGTAGTTTATCCAGTAATAATTTCAAAAGGTGAGAAATATTTAATTGCTTCTATCCCAGATTGTGAAATAGATACACAAGGAGAAACTCTAGCTGAAGCTATAGAAATGGCTAGAGATGCAATATCTATATGGTGTGTTACTGAACAAGATGCGGGAAGAAAACTACCACAGCCTTCAGAAGTTCATAATGTATCTGTCAATTCTGATGATATTATAACTTTAGTTGATGCAGATATATCTGCTTATAGAAGAATGCTAGATTTAAAAGTCGTTAGAAAAAATGTAACAGTTCCTTCATGGCTTAACTATCGTGCAGAAAAATCAAATATTAACTTCTCTCAAACTTTACAGAGAGCTCTGAAAGAGGAGCTACAAATAACAGAATAATAAACTTATTAAATCAAGAAATTGTTACAAATTATAAGATTTAATAAAATTTATTGAAAATAAAAAAGCCCTTGAAAAATAAGGGCTTTTTTGATTATATACGGTTCACTTTCTTTTTTTCTCAATAATCAAATACAAGATTATTTCATTTCTCAAGTTTTTCAAAGCTTTATTTACATGGCTAACCGAGTAATTAAGCTGCTCGGCTATTTCGTTTATTGTATTTTTCTCATCACTTAAGTAGTAAATTTTTATAATCTTCTTTTCATTTAAAGTTAAATTTGCTTTACATAGTATGTGTTCCCATGTAGCCTTATCTATATATTTAAAGGGGTCTTTGTTCATCAAGCACCACCTGTTTGTTTTTGTGGCTTAAATAGTTTTGTTTGTCTTTTTTTAAAAATTCATTCCAATTCTCGTAAATATATATCCCATTAATGTCGTTAAGACGAAAATTATTAAGTATTTCAAAATAGTATCTACTTTGCTTCTTAAGCGATTATTTGGGGCTGTTTCTAACTCGCCCAGACGTTTACCAAAACGTTCGATTGTTGTATGCTGTTTATCAATTTTCGTTGCCAAAACTTTCATCGAAGCTGTTAGTTCATATATTTGCTCTGTTAAGCTTCTTATGCTTGTTACTTCACCACGCAAGCTTGCTAACTGCTCTTCATGTTTGCCTAGTGTATGAATTATTTTTTCTTGTGTCATGAAGTATCCCTCCTTGTTGTTAAATTCTTGTTAATACAGTCGCTAGTTCTTGTCTTGTTACTGTTGCTTGTGGTCGTGTGCCGTCCATTATTCCCCTGCTTGTTGATTGCTCCCAATTAGCGGC
>WRFW01000085.1 GCA_009787435.1 Defluviitaleaceae bacterium | reverse complement strand
TTAAAGAAAATGAAGATGAATTTTTATACACAGGGGATGATAGTTATGAAAAAGTGCCAGGAATTAGCCCAAACATTTTTAAGCCATCTGTGGAACAGAAAATAGAATGGGCTAAAGAAATGGAATCTTATGCAAAGAGTTTAGATTCCCGTGTAATCTCAATTGATTCTTGTGTAGTTTCAAATAGTTCTTCAAAAGGTTCGCTAGTAAATAGCTATGGTTTAGACCTTTCAAGCGAAAGCGGGCAAGCTTTTTGCTATATTTATGTACGTGTGAAACAAAAAGAGGAAGTGAAAACAGGCGTTAAAATTTTTGCAAGCAGAGATTTTGAAGATTTTGACCCTAAAAAATTAGCAAAAGAAGCAGTTGAGATAGCTCTTTCAAAATTAGGAGCAATCTTACCCAAAAGTGATAAGTATAACGTTATAATTGAAAATAAAGCATTCATTAATTTGTTTTCTGTTTTTAGCTCTAATTTTTATGCTGAAAATATTCAAAGGGGTGTATCGCTCTTAAAAGGAAAGCTTGGTGAAAAAGTCGCTTCTGAAAAGCTTACAATAAAAGATGATTATAAGCATAATAAATCTATACAAGCTAAAGCTTTTGATTCAGAGGGCGTTAAAACTAAAAATAAAATTGTCGTTGAAAATGGAGTTTTGAAAACTTTTCTTTATAACTTGAAAAGTGCTAAAAAAGATGGAGTAAAACCTACAGGGAATGGCACAAGGGGCGGCACAGGTGTTGTTAATTTTTATATAGAGCCTAGTAAAAATTCTCTTAATTATTTATTTGAAAAAATGCAAAATGGTATTATTATAACTAGCTTTGCGGGGCTCCATGCAGGAACTAATTCAATTTCTGGTGAATTTTCTTTGCAAGCAGAGGGCTTTATAATTGAAGCTGGTGAAAAATCAAGACCTATTCAAAATTTTGTAGTTAGTGGTAATTTTTATAAAATGCTTAACAATATAGAGGAACTGGCAGACGATATTTATTTTGGTGGTGGAAGCCTAGGCAGCCCATCTATTTGGGTGAAAGAGCTTATAATAGCAGGGGAGTAATATACACTCCATTATACTCCTAGATATTTCAAAGCCAACTGCGTCCTATTAGCAACATTCAATTTTTCCATAATCACAACTATATTATTTCTTATAGTGCCCTCGCTTAGGAAAAGTTTTTCGGCAATTTCTTTATTATTGAGCCCATTAGCTACTAGTTTTGCAATATCATTTTCTCGCTCTGTTAAAATTTTTTGCAACAGAGAAGTTCCAAGGGAAAGTTTCACTTTAGCTATAATCTCATTTATGTCTGTTTTAAGCATATAGCCGTCTGCCCCAGCGGTTATTGCTTTTTCTATATTTTGCTTGTCTTCAAAAGTAGTTAGCATTAATATTTTTATTTTTGGGCTTTTTTCTTTAATTTGAAACGTTGCTTCTATACCATCTAATATTGGCATACGAATGTCCATAAGGATAAGGTCAATATTATGCTTTGCGACTATTTCTATAGCAATTTTTCCGTTTTGTGCTTCTTTTATCGTATAGAAGCTTTTCAATTTTGAGTTTAAACTGCCCCTTATTAACTCATCATCATCTACTATTAATATATTCATTCAAAAAGATTGATTAATGGAATAGCATTTTAAACGGCATAACTTTCAAATTAATGCCATATTGGGTATTTCTAAAATCTACTTGAAAATTTTTAGAAACTTAGCCAAGGTAAAACTTTGGTATTGTTGAACTTGGGCATTCTTAAAAACTCCCTTTTATTGTTTTTAGAGTTACTCTATTGTGTAGGCTTTTTTTCATTAATCAATAGGGATAACGCAAATAAGGCTAAAATTTTCTTCAGTTATATTTATAGATACACTGCCTCCTATGCTCATTGCTCGGTTTTTTAAATTTATTATCCCTATTCCTCCCTTTCCAGTTTTATTTATTTCGTTTTCTGTTTTAAATCTAATAATTTTTGGAGTTATATCTAGCTCAAAAGTTGCATTTTTTCCGTATTTCCATGTATTCGTAACGCATTCTTTTATAAGTATTTCGAGCATATTATAAACATAAATAGGAATTTGTTGTATATCTCCATATATTTTTAAACTTGGTTCTATTTCATACAATTTTTCACGAGTTTGATATGTTTCTGAGCTATTATGTACTATACTTCTTATTTTCTCCATACCACTTTCAAGTTTTTTAATTGCTTTTTTATATAACTCATCTTCTAAATCTAAGCTTTGGAAGTAGAGCAAGGCGCCTACTATATCGTGTCCGGCTTCATCATGAATGTTTGCATAAATTTTAGTTCGTTCTTCAAGCTGTGAAATTTTAATTAATTCTTTCATTAAAAATTCGCTTTCATAATATTTAATTGCAAACTTATCCCTTTCATAGTTATAACTCGCTTTTTTGCTTTTCATCAAATGAAAAATAACCTTGACTGCTGCCAAGGCTATAATAAAAATAAATTTTGCGATTAGAAAAGTTGTTATTATTACCACCCTTAATAAATACTTAAGGAAACAATGATTATATAAAGATGATTAGGTGAATTAATTATTGTTTCCTTAAATCGGCAAAAGCAAGTTAGCTAAAAATGCTCCTAAAGCAAGTATCGCTAGATGGCCAGGGTAAACCCAGTAAAAGAACATTTTGTATTTGCTTTTCTTACCTCTCTCGCCGTTATACATGCTAATTAATATAGAAGATAGATTAATAACTATACCAAAACCGATAGTAGCTTGCATAAATATTTGGCTGTGTATTACATTTACTGTCCTTGCACCGCCTAAAAAGCCTGTATTATACGGCTGTATGTAGAAACCTGGTAAGTATCCAGCCTCTAGCATAGCTATTTGCCACATTCCAGCAAAGCCTACGAGAATCATACTGCCACCCATAAATAAAGCTGGCACGATACGCCTTGCTTTTTCGTTTTTAATAACGTGATATAGTAATATTGTAGTAACACCGAAAGCATAAAATTCAAGTGTAAAAAAGCTAATAGGAACTATAATCAATATGTGCAGCACCCAAAATAACCATTTATGTTTAAATTTATCACGTAGCCACAAAAGCCCAAGCCCTGCCGCAAGAGTAAATAGCACGTTAAGTGTAGGTATACCGATTACGTACATATGAAAAGGCGTTGCGATAAGCCCAAATAAACAGAGGCGAAGTATATATTTCTTTATGTTTTTTGTATATCTATAGCCTTCCACGAGCAAAAAGGACGTTATAATGAAAGTGAGCCCTCCAAAGGCATTCATTAAAAGTATTGCAAAGTCCGGCAGTCTATCCCAAAAGGCATAAGATGTGTGAGATAATATCATGCCGATTATGGCAATATTTTCTAGTTTAAATGCGTCCATATTTTTCATTGTTTATGAAAACTCCTTATTTATTTTTTAAAACTTCCAAGTAACATAAATATTATAACATATCCGGCTATAGCAATGCAAGCTAATAAAAAGTCTATATTTATTCCATTTGTGCTTAACTGTGTGATAGCGGCGCTTGCCCAGTATACAGGGCTAAGCATTCCTATTATCTCAAGAAAGCGTGGCAATAATTCCACTGGAAACCAAAGCCCGCCTAGCATTGTAAATAACGTGCTTACGAAGCTAAATGCCATCATTGCAGAATTTAATTTATTAAAAATTCGGCTAAGCATAAATGCTAAAGCTATTATACTAATTGAGAATAGCATATATACTATAAATAAACCAAAAGTAAATAGCAGCCCCCAGCCGTTTAAAACGATGCCGATAGTTAGAAAAATAATTATTCTTATAGCCATTAAAACGGTATTTGCGAGTAAAGTTTGAGTAAGATAGCCGAGATAGCTAGTAGGGCTTGCCAAAATTCTTATTTCTGTGCCTTTCTCTTTATTGTTGAAAATTTCTAACCCTTCTATTACTGAGGACCATAAAAGTGCCATTAATAATAGCGTAGGCACTCCCTCTATGCCGAGAAGAAATTGCCCAACACTAATTGCTATAGGAATAACAGTGCCAAGTATTATTAAAGCAGGGTATTGTATGTTATATTTAAGGACAGATTTAAAAATTGTTAGATTATTCAAATCGGGTTCCTCCTTCCGAGTATTAGGCATATGCCGGCTAATGCTAATATCCAAATAGTTAAAATGCCGAGCTGTAAATAGCTTTCATATACTATTGCATTTCTACCCAATGATACTGGTGTTGCCATAATAATGCGAAGTAAGCTAGGCGTAAAATTTTCTAAATTTCCAAATAACCCACCTATTATAGAA
>WRFW01000084.1 GCA_009787435.1 Defluviitaleaceae bacterium | reverse complement strand
CGTTGCATTTTCTATATATTCATTTTTAAAAATAGCCCCAAAAACAAATATGAAGAAAAACGGAATTATTATAGAAAATATGAGTACTGTTTTGTTTCTCCAATAAGATTTTATATTTCTGAACCAAAGTGCGTTTATTTTGAAAAACAACGCCTATAGCTTTTCGAACTTCATTTTTTTGTGTTGCTACATCTTTGCTATAAATAGTAAGTTCGCTGCTAGTTTTATCGTATATTGTGCAAAGCGTGTTTATCGTTGTTGCTTTTCCAGTACCATTTGGACCTAGAAAAGCAAAAATACATCCTCCTAAGTGTTAAAACTAAGCCGAAATAAAGCCATTCATCTTATTTTTGATAACATAAAAAAGGGCATTGCCCTTTTTTATTGTTCTTTTAAAAATTGAGTTAGCCCATCTGCTATTCCTTGCGCTGCTGCTTGCCTAAACTCTGGGGTTGAAAGTAATTCAGCCTCTTCAAGGTTTGAAACGAAAGCTAATTCCGCTAAAATGGCAGGCATTTTAGTTAACCTCAAAACCGCCAAATTTGGTCTTGGAATTATTCCTCTATTGCCTCTATGCAGCTGCAAAACCATTTGGTTTTGAACCTCTTTTGCTAATGCCTCTCCTCTTCTTGAACCAGGATAATATAATGTTTCTGTACCGCTTACTTCAGGATTCTCATTCGCATTAGAGTGAACGCTTATAAAATAATCCGCCCCCCATTCGTTTGCCATATTTGCACGGTCTGTTAGGCTAACGAATTTGTTCGTCGTCCTGCTCATTTTTGTTTCGTAACCTCTATTCTTTAGGATTCTTTCTAATCTAAGTGCTGTATCTAAATTAATATCCGCCTCTCGTAAACCTAGCGCCGTGTTTACAGCTCCTGGGTCTGTTCCACCATGTCCTGGTATCCTACAAACACAATTTTTATATCTTCCACTCAATATATATATATCTTTCTTTAGTTTGCTTATTTTTTATGCCTATATATATCTTTTCTATAAACTCATCCACAACGACACGGCTTAGTTCATTTATATTTTCATATTTCTTTATAAGCTCAAGTATAGAAGCGTTTTCACGGGTTTTAGATATCTCTTTTTCTAGTTCTTTTTCTATGCTTAAAATTCTTTTTTCTAAAGATTTTAGCTCATCATGAAAAGTTTCCCTAAGGGATATAAACTCTTCTTCCGTGATAATTCCCTTCAGCTTATCTTCATACATAGGTTTATATAGATTTTTCTTATCTTCTATATTTTTCTTTATTTGCTCTCTTTCTTTTTCTAACGATAGCTTTCTTTCATCAGCTATTTTTGTAGTATTATCGGTTAATTCTAAAGTGTATTTTAGCTTAGATAAATCACTATATTTTTTAATAATAATATTTATCTCGTCTAAAATAACTTTTTCTAAATAGTCAAGCCTTATAGAAGAATTATTTTCACATGCTCCCGTTCTTCTGATGTTTTTGCAGAGTAGGTAACTAACTTCTTTTCCACCACTTTTGGCGTTATTTTTTGTGAAAACTGTTTCGCATTCTTTACAGTAGACTTTTCCACCTAGTGTATGTATATCGCCGTTTTTTAAAGCTTTTGCACGCCCCTTAAATAAAGATGATACAGTACTCCATGTTTCTATATCTATTATAGGTTCATGGCAGTCTTTTATAATTACCCAATCTCTTTTAGAAATCTTTACAGGCTTTTTGTTTTTGTGACTTACATATGTTTTTTTACCTTGAACCAAACTTCCTATATATGTTTCGTTTTTTAACATGTTTCTAATAGTGTCGGTCGTCCATAAGGTTTTATCTTTTGCGGTGCTGCATATAAAATTGCTGCCTGTTTGTTTTTTATACTCTATAGGGCTTAATATTCCTTGATTATTAAGGTGTATTGCGATAGCTCTATAGCCTCTACCGTTTGCATACATTTCAAATATTAATCTAATAATATTTGCGGGAATATCATCAATTATTAATTGATGTTTGTTATCTGGATTTTTTTTATACCCATAAGGAGCGAAAGAACCGACAAACTCGCCTTTTTCTCTTTTATGTTTAAGTGTTTTTCTAATGTTGTCGGATAAATCTTCTAAATACCATTCATTGATTAAACCATTTATTTGCCTTGCTTTTTTATTTCCTGCAACTTCTGTATCAGCATTATCAACTAAACTTATAAAACGAATTTTCCATTCTAAAAATTTATTATGTATATAATGCTCTATTACTTCCAGTTCTCTTGAAAATCTTGACTGGCTTTTGCAAAGTACAATATCAATTTTTCCATTTTCGCAATCTTTAATCATTTTTTGGAAATCTGGTCGATTAACTCCACTACCAGAGTAGTCCTCATCGCTATAAATATTGTAAATCTCCCAGCCCTTTTCAAGAGCATGGGATATTAGCATAGATTTTTGATTTTGTATACTTTCGCTATCATCTGTTTTATTTCTTTTGTCTTTATCCTCATCAGATAATCTCGTATAGATAGCTACCTTCTTCATAATATAGTTTACCTTCTTCTATATATGAGGGCGGTTTTAATAATAAACATCATTTATTATTATAGCAGATTTTCAAATTTTTTGCTAGTCTAGTTTTCTTAAAAAAATTAAGATTTTCGCCCACTTTAAATTAAATTTTTCTTTTATTTCTTCTTCGCTTTTGCTTTTGAAAATATTGTTAATTTTAAAATTCATAAAATGAACTCCCTTATTAATTTGGCTAATTTTACTTAAATCAAATTTGACACCAGTTTTAATACTGGTGATATATATAAGATATGTTGCTCTGTTTGTCTGTAATTCCTAAACTCTGTATTATTTCTTTTAGGCTAGGTAGGTAGGCATATTTGTTGTCGTATTTTCAGTAATAAAAATAGCACCTTGCATTAATTTGCAAAGTGCTACCTAAAATACCTATTTAATTATCTCTCATCACGAGAAGACTTTTTTGGCTTTGAAGGCTCAATTTGTTTTTGATTTTCTTTAGTAGTTTGGTTAATCAATATTTGTAATTTAGCTTCTAACTCAGCTATTCGTTTTTTAGATTCTTCTTTTTCCTTTTGTTCTTCTGCAAGTTTTCTTTGAGTTTCTGTAAGTTTTCTTTGGGTGCTTTCTACTAATGCATCTCTTTATTCTAAAACACTTAACATAGGCAATAACCTCTTTTCCTCTCTAAATATTTCAAGTTCATTTTTGAATGTGTTTGCTATTTTAATAACTTTTTCATCTGTTATTATTGTATCGTATCCTAATAAAAAGCTTGCGAGTTCTTTTGCATTGCCATGTAATTTTTTCATGCACAAAGGCAAAGTTACATACATTATGTTTACAGGAATAGGATACCCATTTTCGCTTACCGTATCTTGAAATTAGCGTAGCCTGTGACATTATCATCTAATAAAACATCAGCACTATACTTCTTTCCAGTTTTTGAAGATACAAAGTTTGTTACATGTGTGCTGCCAGTATCTAAAAATTGCTTCACCATAGTTTTTGTTAGTTTACTTTTTTGAGAAGTGAAAAATTTGTTGTCTTTAAAAAGAACGAACCCATATTCAGAAGAGCAGGGGTATACTTTAGGTTTCTCTAAAACATCTTTTTTACAACGAGGGTAAGTGCCAACGATTTCACCAACACTAGAGCCAAAAATCCCTTTATATTCACTAGGTGTCTCTTTATGAGTGTTCACAATATTAAAAATTGATTTTTCTATATCTTTCATAAAAACATCTGGTGATACACTTCCATATTCTATACGTTTTAAGTTGTTTTCCAAATTAGCAGTTAAAAGAGGCGATTTAACCTCATTTGGAAGTTTATCCAGCTGTTCAAGATAAGGAGGGAAGCTGCTCTGATTTAGTTTAATTTATGACTGATGAGAACGATAAAACAACAAAAGAAGCTGGGGAACTTAAAAGACAGATACAAAAAGCTATTATAAAACTTTATAAAACAGGTGCGGTGTGTTCTATTAAGCGGTTTGCGGTGTCGTATTTCATTGTGGGTTTATATGGCTTGTATAATTATCCTTATCATCATAAGTAAATTTTTCTACAGCGTTGTTTGGGTAGGTTGTTTCGGTTATGTTGAAGTGATTATCGTAGCTAAATTTTATTATATTTTTAATTTCGTCTATTTCTTCGATTACACTTATTAGCAAGCTATTTTCTTTATATTCGTGTTTTTCTAAAACCCCGTTTAGGTTCTTAATTTCGGCTCTATTGCCTTGTTCGTTGGTTACTAAGTTTGTTGGTGATATTGAT
>WRFW01000083.1 GCA_009787435.1 Defluviitaleaceae bacterium | reverse complement strand
GGCTATGCCAGACACGGAGGCGGTGCTTTTTCTGGGAAAGATGCAACTAAAGTAGATAGGTCTGGGGCTTATATGGCTCGTTATGTTGCAAAAAATATAGTTGCAGCAAAGTTAGCTAAAAAATGTGAAATAGAAATTGCTTATGCAATAGGCGTTTCACACCCTGTCTCTTTATCCGTTACTAGTTTGGGAACTAGCAATTATTCAGACGAACAATTAACGAAAGCAGTAGAAAAAGTTTTTGATTTAAGACCAGGGGCTATAATAAAAAATCTTGATTTGAAAAAACCAATATATAGTGAAACTTCTTCTTATGGGCATTTTGGAAAAGAGGGGCTTCCATGGGAAAAAACAGATAAAATAGAAGAGCTGAAAAATGCTATAGAAAATTTATGATATTTAAAAAATTATAACAAAATTGTTGGTATTATTAATTTTTTAAAAAAATTTAAAATTATAGCTTCGCCACAAGCGAAAAAATTATTTATGAGGTATAGTTGAAAAATGGACGGTATTTTAGAAAGAGTATTAGTTGAAATAAGAGAAATGAAAGAAGAATTTGCTAGCATGAAGCAAGAATTTTCGGTAATGAGGCAGGAAGTGCCTTTGATTAGCGTTGAGCTTTCTACTTTAAGCTCAAAAATAGGTGTTATAGACCAAGAATTAAAAATCTTAAACACAGAATTAAAAGTGTTCAAAGAAGAATCACACGAGAAACTTTTCAGCTTAGATACTAAAACACAATCGCTAGAAAATGAGTTAGGAACTTTGAAGCAAGATATCTCTGAAAAAATGTATAATATAGATATGAAAATGCAAACAGCGAGAACAGATAATAAAGAAATTATAGACTTGCTGCAAAATTCTGCATTGAAAATTGCCGAGCTTGAAGAAAGATTGAGCATGGCTAAAACACAAATAGATAAACATGAAGAATCTTTTCAAAATATAAAAAGGTCTATATAGTAAACTAAAATATTACTATAGCTATGCCTGCACTTTATAAATCACGGCTATGGGGGTTTAACTATCAAAGTTTAAAAATATACTAAATAAAGAGGGGATAATTATGAAAACAGACATCGAAATAGCAAGAGCTGCAAAAATGAAGCATATAACCGAGATTGCAAACGATTTAAATCTTCAAGAAATAGAACCTTATGGAAAATATAAGGCTAAAATTGACCCTAATAGTATAAAAAATCCTAAGAAAAATTCTAAGCTAATATTAGTAACAGCTACAAACCCAACCCCTATGGGCGAGGGTAAAACAACGACTACAGTCGGCATAGGCGATGGTCTTAGAAAAATTGGAAAAAATGTAGTAATAGCTTTAAGAGAACCATCACTAGGGCCTGTGTTTGGCGTTAAAGGCGGGGCTGCCGGCGGTGGTTTTTCACAAGTTGTGCCTATGGAAGATTTAAACTTACACTTCACAGGAGATTTGCACGCAATAACATCTGCAAATAACCTTTTAGCTGCAATGATAGAAAATCATATTTTTCAAGGAAACGACCTAGGAATAAAAAAAGTAACTTGGAAACGCTGTTTAGATATGAACGATAGAAGCTTAAGAAAAAACTTTGATATAACAGCCGCATCAGAAATAATGGCTATATTTTGCTTAAGCAAAGATATTCCCTCTTTAAGAGATAGACTAGGCAATATTATAGTAGGTTATAATGAAAAAGAAGAACCGATTACAGCAGCAGACCTTAAAGCACAAGGGGCTATGCTAACTTTGCTTGCAGAAGCATTTAAACCAAACTTAGTACAAACGCTTGAAAATACACCCGTACTAATACATGGCGGGCCTTTTGCAAATATTGCACACGGCTGCAACTCTATAATAGCTACTAAAACTGCACTCGCTTTAGGTGATTACGTAGTTACAGAAGCAGGGTTTGGTGCAGATTTAGGAGCACAAAAGTTTTTAGATATTAAATGCACCGAACTTGGAAGAACACCTGACGCTGTTGCAATTGTTTCTACTGTTCGCTCTCTAAAATATAATGGCGAGGGAGAGCTTAAAAAAGGGCTCGTTAACCTTGGAAGACATATAGAAAATATTAAAGGTTTTGGATTGCCAGCAGTTGTAGCTATAAACAAGTTTGGAACCGACACAGATAATGAAATAAACGAGATAAAAACATATTGCGAAAACAAAGGTGCTGAATGTGCAATCTCAAATGTGTTCGCTGAGGGTGGAAAAGGCGGAATTGAATTAGCAGAGCTTTTAGTTTCCGCTTGTGAGAAGCCTAAAAACTTCACAAATACTTATGAAAAAAGTGATTCTTACGAAGAAAAAATTAAAAAAATAGCTACAAAAATATATAGGGCAAAAGATGTTGATTTTAGTGATGAAGCGAAAGAAGTGCTATCTAAAATAAAACAAAAAGATTTTCATATGTGTATAGCTAAGACACAGTATTCTTTTTCAGATGACCAAAATATTTTAGGTGCTCCAGAGGGATTTACTCTAAATATTCGTGAAATTCGTATAAATGCAGGGTCTGGATTTGTAGTTGCTATATGTGGAAAAATAATGACTATGCCGGGGCTTCCTAAAAAGCCCTCAGCAGAAAATATTGATATAGTGAATGGAAATATAGTAGGCTTATTTTAGTGAGAGAATATGAGGGAATATAAAGTATAAGCCAAAGGTTCCATAGCATTGTGGGCTTCATAGCTAGTATTTAGCTGTGTGCCCACTTCCACTAACATTGAATGCGGTCTAAGGTGGTTTATGTATCGAAAAGGCGTTAAAAACATTCTCCTCGTTATATCTCCAAAGTGATACTGAAGTGCCATTTGCATATTAAAAGTTAATGCCATATTTTCTCGCACATATGGGTTTGGTATTCCCGTTAATCTCCTAGTATAGCCATTTTCATTTACACCGCTTAAACCGTTTACAAACATTATAGCGGCTGTTGGTCTACCGTTTATATATCTTCTAAAAACATTTGGGTTTGTAGTTTCTGGAACGCCATCTCTATGAATATCTAAAACTAATTCTATAGTTGGATTTTCTTCTAGAATACGAATTATGCTAGGCTCTATTCTTTCATATGCCCCTGACCTATATATTACACCGTCTATCATATCATAAACGCCTTTATAATGTATAACGTTTAAGCCAAAAGAGCGGAGATAATACACCAAAGTTGCCCCAACGCCAACTATTCCCTCCATTATATCTTCACCGCCATCTATAAAAAATTCACTCATAGCGTGTGTATGGAAAACTAACACTTGAGGCACTTCTGGTGTTTTTCTTATACTTAAATCTATATCTAAAAAGAAATCTATGTCTAAATATTCTGGTCGCACACCTGTACGCCTGTCCATACTAAAAAATCTATTTAAAAAAGTCGTTCTATTTCTTAGCTCTTCCCTTGTTTGTTCAGAAAAATAAATGCTAGTTGCTTCTGCTGTCCTCGTTTCTCTTTCTATTAAATCATAAATTCCTACTAACCCTCTATGTTCGTGTTTACCCCAAACTATTTCATCTAAAGTAGCTAAATCTATATAGCTAGGCTCAGTTTGGTATGGAATTGTATAGTAAATTAAAATAGTTGCCAAAGAAAGGTTTGCATTATAAAAAGCCAAAGCTAATAAAAGCGATGATATTATTTTTATTATATTTTTTTTCTTTAAGTTAACCATACAAAAGTATATGATTGATAAATTTTTTTAATACTAAAAACTTTTTAAAATAAATTTTCTGTTGTCCATAATATTCTCGTGGAAATTAGCAGATGTTAAAACTGTGTTCACTAAGTTAAAAAAATAACCCAATTTAATGGATTATTTTGTTATAGCTTTTTCAATTGTTTTATAAACGAGCTGTGGCAGTTCTTTTTCTTCTTCTGGCGTTAAATTTATCGTTTGTATAGGCTCATGTATTGTTACATCTACTTCAGCAGCGTGCAAAAGTTTACTATTCTTAGGCATTATTTTATATGCACCATCTATCGTTACAGGAACTATTGGAGCTTTAGATTTAGTAGCAAGTTTAAAAGCACCTGTTTTGAAAGGAAGCATTTCTCCGCCCTCTCCTCTTGTTCCCTCTGGAAAAACTACTAAAGAATATCCCTCTTTTAAAGTTTCTATACCCTCTAATATTGCCTTTGCACCTTGCCTTAAATCTTTTCTATCTAAAAATATACAGCGTAATTGTTTCATAGCACTTTGCACAAGGGGTATTTTGCTAGTTTCAATTTTAGCTATTAATCCTTTATTTTTAGGAATATAGC
>WRFW01000082.1 GCA_009787435.1 Defluviitaleaceae bacterium | reverse complement strand
CATAGAGCGTGAAAGAGGCATAACTATAAAAGCCCAAGCCGTTCGCTTAGTTTATAAAGCAAAAGATGGGCAAGAATATATTCTTAATTTAATAGACACCCCTGGCCATGTAGATTTTAATTATGAAGTTTCAAGAAGCTTAGCCGCTTGCGAGGGGGCAATCTTAGTAGTAGATGCCGCACAAGGGGTAGAAGCCCAAACTCTTGCAAATGTATACCTCGCTATAGATGGCGATTTAGAAATATTGCCTGTTATAAATAAAATAGACTTGCCAAGTGCAGACCCTGAAGCAGTAATAAACCAAATTGAAGATACTATAGGAATTCCTGCAGAGCATGCACCTTTAATTTCTGCAAAATCAGGTTTAAATGTAGAACAAGTTTTTGAAAGTGTAATAGAAACAATTCCTGCACCAATTGGAGATGATGAAGCACCATTAAAAGCTCTTATTTTTGACAGTTTCTATGATATGTATAAAGGGGTAATTGTATTTGTACGCATAATGGATGGTGTAATAAAAAAAGGTACAAAAGTTCATTTTATGGCTACAAATAAAAGCTTTGAAGTAATAGAAGTTGGCTTTTTTGGTCCTGGTCGCTTTATTGGAACTGAGGCACTTAAGGCTGGGGAAGTAGGCTATTTCACAGCAAGTATTAAAAATGTTAGCGACACTAAAACAGGCGACACAGTAACATATGCAAATAACAAAGCAAAAGAACCTTTAAAGGGCTATAAAGAAGTTAGTCCTATGGTTTATTGTGGTCTTTTCCCCGCCGATAGAGACGCATACCAAGCTTTAAGAGAAGCATTAGAAAAATTACAATTAAATGATGCCGCTTTACAATTTGAGCCTGAAACTTCCGTTGCTTTAGGGTTCGGGTTTAGATGTGGCTTTTTAGGGCTGCTTCACTTAGAAATAATCCAAGAAAGGTTAGAGAGAGAATATAATTTAGATTTAGTAACTACAGCCCCCTCAGTTATTTATGATGTTTATAAAACAGATGGTATAAAGCTTAGTATTTCAAACCCGATGGACTTGCCAGACCCAACATTAATAGATAAAATTGAAGAGCCTATAGTAGAGGCTAAAATTTTCTTGCCTAAAGAATATATAGGCTCTATAATGGAGCTTTGCCAAGAAAGGCGTGGTGAATATATAAGCATGGAATATATAGATAATACTCGTGCTTCTATTATTTATAAAATTCCTTTAAATGAAATTATATATGATTTTTTTGACGTTTTAAAAAGCCGTAGCAAAGGGTATGCTTCTTTTGATTATGAGTTAATTGGGTATGTGCCTTCAGAGCTTACAAAGTTAGATATTTTAGTTAACCGTGAAATTGTAGATGCTCTTAGTTTTATCGTTCATAAATCTAGTGCTTATGAACGTGGCAGAAAAATTTGTGAAAAACTTAAAAAAGAAATTACTAGGCATCAATTTGAAATACCAATACAAGCTAGTATAGGAAATAAAGTAATCGCTCGTGAAACGGTTAGTGCTTTAAGAAAAGATGTTCTTTCAAAGTGTTACGGTGGTGATATTACTCGTAAAAAGAAGCTTCTTGAAAAGCAAAAAGAAGGAAAGAAGCGTATGCGTCAAATTGGTAGTGTAGAAGTGCCGCAAAGTGCATTTATGAGCGTTCTAAAGCTTGATGAAGAATAAATTTTTATTTTAATAATTTTGAGTTATAATTTCATTAAATACAGTAATTGGTTATTTTGAAAAAACACTTGACAAAAGAAAAAATTTCATGTAGAATTGGTTAACTTCAAAAAACGACCTTTTATTATTTTTTGGAGTTGACCATGCTAGCCCAAAGAATAGGCTATCTATAACACACTTTTTTAAAAACTTAACAGTTTTTAGAGGTGCTAAATTTTGAAAATAAAATTTTTGGAGGTGTTTTTATGATATTGTTAAACCCGGTAGTTATATCTGTCGTCTTTATGACTATTCTTTGTTTGTTAAAATTTAATATAATTTTGGCAATTATCATTTCATCTATTTTAACCGGTTTTTTGGTTGGAATGCCGATACAAACTGCAATGTCTTATTTTATTTATGGTATGCATAGGCATAATAATATAGCCCTTTCTTACATACTTCTAGGGGCTTTAGCATATGGAATTCAAACTACAGGGCTTGCAGCTAAATTTGCAAATTTGTTAGATAGGCTATTTAGTAAATCGGGAAATTGGTTTATTATTATACTTGCTTTAATTGCTAGTTTATCTCAAAATGTTATACCAATTCATATTGCTTTTATTCCCATATTAGTACCACCTCTTTTATCAATGATGAATAAAATGCAAATTGACAGGCGGTCTGCAGCTTCAGCACTTACTTTTGGTCTAAAAGCACCTTATATTTTAATACCTGCAGGTTTTGGTTTAATATTTCATAATATTTTAGCAACTAATATTACAAATAATAGTGCAGGGGAATTAGCAGTAACCGCATCAGATATTTGGCCCCAAATGACTTGGCCTTTTGCAGGAATGGTAATAGGGCTTTTTATATCGGTCTTTATAACTTATAGAAAGCCACGTGTTTATGAAGATAGACAAATAGCAGGGCTAACTGAAGATGATGGAAAAGGTTTTACTTTAAAACATTGGGGTGCTTTGCTCGGTGCTATAGCAACTTTTATAGTTCAAATTTTAGCAGGAATTTTTACAGAGGGGTCTCCGCTTTGGGCACTTTCGGTTGGAGCAGTTGTAGGCTTAATAATAATGATAGCTACAGGAGCAATTCCTTATAAAAAAATGGATGAAACTATTAAAGGCGGTATAGGTTTAATGGGTTTCATTGCTTTTATAATGTTAACTGCTGCAGGCTATGCAGAAATTATTCGCGAAAGCGGCTATATAACCGTTTTAGTTGATAGCACTATGGAAATAATAGGTGGAAACTTAATTTTAGCTATGATTGCTATGCAATTAATAGGGCTTTTAATTACTATGGGAATAGGAACTTCTTTTGGGACAATTCCTATAATAGCGACTGTTTTTGTACCGCTTTGTATAGCACTTGGGCTTTCCCCAGCTGCAACAATATTAATGATTGCAACCGCTGGTGCAACAGGCGATGCAGGGATGCCCGCAAGTGATACTGCCCTAGGCCCAACTGCTGGGCTTGCAGCAGATGGGCAACACGACCACATATGGGACACTTGTATCCCAACTTTTTTCCATTATAACATACCTTTAAAAGTTTTAGGAGTAGTAGGGGCTTTAATTTTATCCTAAACATTTTATATGGAATTTTAAATAAGTGATTATTTTATATATTCACGATTAAAACGAATTTGCTAAAAATCATTTGATTATGTAAAATAGGCTTTTAATTGCTAATAAAAAGGTAAGGAGATTACTTTATTGAAAAAAAATAATTTTATTGTACGCTCTATAAAAGTTTCTGAAATAGATGAAGCAGCAAACTTGCTTTCAAAAGCTTATTATGAAGATATCTTTTTTAAATGGTGTGTGCCTAGTGATGAACACCGCCATAAAATAGTAACCGATTATTACAAAATATACCTTAAATCTAAAGGTTGTGTTTCACACGTTGCAGAAAATTCTTTAGGAACTATTGTTGGTGTAACTGTTTGGCTCCCACATGATGCAGAAGAAAGTATATACGAAGAAATAGAAAAAGTTGCAGGGGAAAATGCCCCTCAGTTTGCTTCTGTTGCTGAAAAATCACACGCTAATGAACCTACTGAAACACCTTTTTACCAACTAGTAGGCTTTGGAGTTTTAAAAGAAGTGCAAGGGACAGGCGTTGGTCAATCACTTCTTAAACATTTCTTAGATATTTTAGATTATAACGGCATACCGACTTATTTGGAAGCCAGCACTCCATTTCATGGGGGTGGTGTATACGGTAAATTTGGTTATGAACCATTTGGTGATTTAATGGTATTTACAGACACTGCTGTGTTATACCCTCTTTATAGAAGAAATAAGAACCTTTAAAAATTGTTAAGTTTTTTTAGAAATGTTCACTGAAGATAACCCATTCTTTGGGCTTTTCAAGGTTAAGATAAATCAACCAAAGGGAATTTTTTTAAGATATCTCCAATACAAAATCAAATTTATTCAAATAATAATAAATAGAAAGTAACATAGGATAAGAAAATGAATTTCAAAAATAAAACAGCTTTTATATGTGATGAAAGCTATTTCTGGCACAATTCAGGGGATGGGGCATTATTTGAACCTGCAGGCG
>WRFW01000081.1 GCA_009787435.1 Defluviitaleaceae bacterium | reverse complement strand
CTGTACTATATATATTTTGAAATGAACCGATTACCCATAAAGAACCATTTTTCTTTAGTATACGTTTGCATTCTAATAGCCATTTTTCAGTATATATTAAAAAATCACTATAGTTATTATATTTGTCCCAATCATCATTAACACCTTTAAAGATAGTGCCCTCAACACGAATAAGTTCTCCGTCTGTTTGCATATTGTATGGTGGGTCTGCAAAAATCATATCTATGCTTTCGTTTTCTATTTTTTTCAGTATGCTTAGGTTATCTCCCAAAAAAAGATGGTAATTAGAATTTTTTTTGATATCAGTGCTATTTTTATTGCTTTTTATTTTATTATTGTGTAGGTTAATTTGTTGTTTCATATTTACTCTCCTTAGTTTTTGCTAGTCTATTTATTATACCATCTTCAATTCCAAAATTCAATATTAATATACTTTACACAACCTTAATGTTACTGCTCAATTTTTAAAATACTTTTTTAATCTTTGAATTTAACCTTTGAAAAAATAAACATATATCCTTTAAACTCTTTTTGAAACTCATAAAAAAAACACTTGACAAACTCCCTTTTTTGTGGTTAAATATATAGTGCCTTGTTTAGTAAAACTAAACTTTTTGTTTAATAAAAATCTAAAGGGGGTGCTTGCTTATTGGATATAGGCGGGAAAATAAAGCAGCTTAGAATAGCTATGAATTTAACGCAAGAAGAGCTTGCAAATAGGTGTGAGCTTAGCAAAGGTTTTATTTCTCAAGTGGAAAGAAATTTAACAAGCCCTAGCATAGCAACCCTTATGGATATTTTGGAATGCCTAGGTACAACAGTTAAAGATTTTTTTGATGATACAGTTAATGAAAAAGTCGTTTTCACAGAGGAAGATATTTTTGAGAGAGAAAATGAAGAATTAAAACATACAATTAACTGGTTAATACCTAATGCACAAAAAAATGAGATGGAGCCTATTTTAATAAATATGCTAAAAAACGGTCGCTCAAATGTACATAATGCACACGAGGGCGAAGTTTTTGGTTATGTTTTAAAGGGGAAAATTGAACTTTGTTTAGGGTCGGCTTCTTATATTGTAGAAGATGGGGCAAGCTTTTATTATAAAGCTAATTCACCACACTATTTGCAAAATAAATTTAGTGGTGAAAGCACGGTTTTATGGGTTAGTACACCTCCAAATTTTTAATAACTTGCAATAGGTGATAATAGTTTATTAACTAAACCAACGAACCATTTAACGAAGTATAAATATTATTTCAACACACCGTATAAGGAGTTTAAAAATTGGAATTCATAGAGCTAAAAAACATAGAAAAAAATTTCTATGTAAACAAACAAGAGCGGCAAATTCTTAAGGGTATAAATCTATCAATTAAAGAAAATGAATTTTTAACACTGCTTGGGCCAAGTGGTAGTGGTAAAACTACAACCTTAAGAATAATAGGCGGTTTTGAAACAGCTTCTAAAGGTCAAGTTTTCTTTAATGGCTTAGATATTGGTAAAACTCCTCCTCACAAACGTGCTATAAACACTGTTTTTCAAAACTATGCTCTTTTTCCTCATATGAACGTTTATGATAATGTTGCATATGGGCTTAAAATTAAAAAGTTTAGTAAAAGTGCTATTAAAGACAGAGTTGAGAAAACATTATCGTTAGTAAATCTTTCTGGTTTTGATAAACGCTCTGTTAAATCTCTTTCGGGTGGGCAGCAGCAGAGAATAGCTATAGCCCGTGCTTTAATAAATGAGCCTAAAGTTCTCTTGTTAGATGAGCCTTTGGGGGCGCTTGATTTAAAGCTTAGAAAAGAAATGCAAATTGAGCTTAAAAATATGCAAAAAAACTTAGGTATAACTTTCATATACGTTACTCACGACCAAGAAGAAGCACTAACAATGAGCGACCAAATAGCAGTAATGAATGATGGAGAAATTTTGCAAAAAGGTACATCGGAAAATATTTATAATGAACCTAAAAATGCTTTTATTGCAAGCTTTATAGGCACAAGCAATATAATAACAGGTACAATGGAAAGGGATAGAAAAGTAACTTTCTTAAAAACAGATTTTGAATGTGTAGACCCTATGCCGGGCTCTGTCGTTCAAATAGTAGTTCGCCCAGAAGATATAGAAATAGAGCAAACTCCAAGGGATAGAAATTCATTAAAAGGTGAAGTTATAGAAGTTATATTTTTTGGTGTTAATTATGAAATGAAAGTGAAGACAGGCGATTTTATATGGAAAATTCATTCAACAAAAAGCTATGAACGAGGGCAGTTTGTATATTTATTTATGGCAACTGAAGCTTTGCACGTTATGGAAATGGAAAGAAGCTTATGAGAAAAACAAAATTTAGTGAAGCTAATAATTCACTTTCGATAGGCTTAAAAAGCAAAAAAATAGCTATTCCTTATTTGATATGGATATTAATTTTCACTATATTGCCTATATTTTTATTAATGCAATATGCTTTCACAAACAATCAAGGTAATTTTACTTTTGCTAACATAGAACGTTTTTTTAACCCTTTATACTTAGGGATAATGTGGCATTCCATAAGAATGGCAACTATGGCAACTGTAATTTGTTTCTTTTTAGGCTACCCTATAGCTTATATACTTTCTCAAAAAGCTTATAAAGATAAAACTATACTTCTTTTCTTATTTGTTGTGCCCATGTGGATGAATTTTTTAGTAAGAACATACGCTTGGCTATTCATATTAGGCTTCAACGGTGTTTTAAATAATATATTGCGGTTTTTTGGCTTTGAACCTATACGCCTTTTATTTACAGATGGTGCAGTCTTATTAGGCTTAGTATACACTTTTTTGCCATTTATGATATTTCCTATTTACAGCAGTTTACAAAAAATAGATGAAAGAATTATAGAAGCCGCAAGAGACCTAGGCTCTAATAGGCTTCAATTATTTTTTAGAATAATATTTCCACTTAGCTTGCCTGGCATTGCAAGTGCCTTAACTATGGTGTTTATGCCTGCTGTTGCAACGTTTTTAATTTCAAATATATTAGGCGGTGGGCAATATTTCTTAATAGGAAATCTTATTGAACAGCAATTTTTAACAGTTGGTAACAGACATTTTGGCTCAGCTTTGGCGCTTATTATGTTTGCTTTAATAATTTTATGTAATGTAATATTTTCTTACCTCAGCAAGGAGGAAAAAGAATGAAACTAACAAAATGGCTTTCTTTGTCTTATTTAATTTTGATGATATCCTTTTTATACGCACCTATTGTAATTTTAATAATTTTTAGTTTTAACGACCAAGAGTTTGGCACCATTTGGAATGGTTTCACTTTAAGGTGGTATCAAGCTGTTTTTAATGATAGACAAGTTGCAGATGCCGTTAGAAATACCCTTTCAATCGGAATAATAGCCGCAACCACAGCTTCTATTATGGGCACTTTAGCAGCTATAGGCATAAATAATATGCGAAAAGGAACTAAAAAAGTAGTTCTTAGCTTATCAAGCTTGCCAGTTGCTACACCAGATATTGTAATAGGCGTTTCTTTAATGATACTTTATGTAGCTTTTTTTAGATTGGTTGGGGCAGGCAGTTTTGGTTTTGGTACATTGCTAGTATCCCATATAGCATTTAGCATACCGTATGTTATATTAGCTGTGTTGCCTAGGTTTAAAAATATGAATCCATTTATATATGAAGCCGCATTAGATCTAGGGGCAGTGCCATTTAAAGCTTTTTTTACAGCTATAGTTCCACAGCTTATGCCAGGAATAGTAACAGGTTTTTTATTAGCTTTCACAATGAGCATAGATGATTTTATGGTAAGCTTTTTTACAACAGGTTCAGGCGTTTCAAATTTATCTCTTCTAATTTTTTCAATGACTAGAAGAGGTGTAAATCCAATGGTAAACGCACTTAGCACTATAATGTTTTTATCTGTGCTAATATTATTGTTTATAATAAACTTAAGAGATTCACAAAAATTAAAATCAAGAGGGGAATAAATTAAATGAAAAAATTAGCATTAACGGCGGGAGTATTATTTTTAGTAGCATGTGGCAGTGGAGCAGATGAATCTGTTCCGTCTATAAATAATGGACAAACTTCAGACACAAACAGTGATAATAATATTGCACAAACTCAAACAGGTGTAGGCGGCACTATTCATTTATTTAACTGGGGATATTTTCTTTATCCTCCATTGGTAACAGAGTTTGAGCAAGAATATGGCATCACTGTTATG
>WRFW01000080.1 GCA_009787435.1 Defluviitaleaceae bacterium | reverse complement strand
AGTTGCCCCTTGCACCATAGTTCCATATTTTGTTGCTACTATATCAAAAGGACCAACACGCCTTGGTCTGCCTGTTGCGGCTCCAAACTCGCCGCCAGCTTTTCTTAAAGCTTCTGCTTCTTCACCATCCATTTCGCAAGTAAATGGTCCCGCTCCAACACAAGTAGAATAAGCTTTAACTATTCCGTGCACCTCGTCTAATTTTAAATGTGGAACGCCCGCCCCAATAGGTGCATAAGCTGCAATAGTTGAAGAAGAAGAAGTGAATGGGTAAATTCCGTAGTCAATATCTCTTAAGGCTCCTAATTGAGCTTCAAACATTATTTTTTTATTATTTTTTTCGGCTTCGTCTAAATAAATGCTAGTGTCTGTAATATAGTCTTTTAAAAATTCACCATATCTACTTAGCCAGTGCATAATATCTCTTGGTGATATAGGTTCGCTTCCATAGCCTTTTTGAAGTGCTAAATTTTTATATTTAGCTATAAACTCAATTTTTTCTCTAAGCCAATCTTTATTTGAAATAATATCACCTATGCGGATAGCTTTTTTCATATATTTATCTGAATAAACTGGTGCAATTCCCCGCCTAGTTGAGCCATAAGCGGCACTGCCAAGCCTTTCTTCTTCCAAAATATCTAATTTTTTATGATATGGCAAAGCTATTATAGCTTTATCACTAATTTTTAAATTTTCAGAGCTTATTTTTATACCTTTTTGCTGCAAGCCTGCAATTTCTAATGTTAAATGCTCTAAATCTATTGCCATTCCAGGTCCTAATACGTTTACCGTTTTTTCTCTCAAAATTCCTGAGGGAAGCAAATTTAATATAAATTTTCCTTGCTCGTTTATTACAGTGTGCCCTGCATTGTTCCCCCCTTGGTAGCGGACTACAATATCATAATTTTCGCTCAAAAGGTCTACCATGCGACCTTTGCCTTCATCTCCCCAATTTATGCCTACTATTGCTGTTAACATCTTTTGCTCCTTTATGTTTGGTGAATTTTTCGTGTCTTCATGGTTATAATTTTACCACTTTCTAAAAAGAAAATCAAGAATTTATTGAGCTCTTGATTTTTGATGTGTAACTATAAAAAGTGATAAACTTTATTTATTTTTATTGCCTGATTTTGTTTATTATTTATCTTTATTTATACATTTATGAAAAAAATTATAATTTCTATTGAAATAATTATTAATTGATGGTATAATATACTTAGTAGGTTTTTTGTGGCAAGCTAATTGCTGCAAAATATTTCACACTAAATTCTTGTCTAATTAATTTACAGAGGTATTTTGCTTTTTTATCTCTTATTATTTTGGGGAGGTGTGAGGGGGGTTACTATATCAAAAAAGCACATTTTGAACATAATAAAAACTTTATTAATAATGGAGGGCTTAATTATGATTAAGTTTGTAAAAAATGTAATATTATTCTCTTTATTATCAAGTCTTGTAGCAACAGCAAGTATTTCAGCATATGCTAGCAATGGAAGCAATTTGGCAAGTATTGAAATTCAAGATGAAGTAATTAGTTTTTACAATGAATATGAAACTATAACTCCTCGTATGCCGATTACTATAGCTCAAAATAATGTACCTTTATTTGGGATATGGCAAGGTCCTAATGGTCCTGCACCAGCTAATAGAATAGGTTGGCTTAATTCAGGAGACCATGTTACCGTTTTATCACAACATGGTGGATATTTTCAAGTTAGAGTTAACAGGTCTAACGGCTCTAATGTTAACATTTTAGGTATGATAAGAATAGAAGCTTTATGGTAGTAGATTTTAAAATTTAGTTTGAATTATGTCTTTCTTTAAAAAGGAGGCTTTAAAATGAATAAGAAAAAAATTGCTATTCTTTCTTTAGTTGGTTTTGGTGTTGCTTTTATTTCTGTATTTTATTTAGTTTTTGGCAGGTCTTACACAGTGAATGAAGCTAACGCTAGTGAATTTTTAAATGAGTTTTCTGTTAGAGGAAATGAAGCAAAAGAGCATTTTATTGAATGGGCAGCAAAAGAAGATTTTAATTTAGAAAAAATTTCTCTATATGCCGTTTTAACTCAAAGCCCTAGAATGGAACCTGAAATGCTTTCAGAATACCAATTTGAAATGTGGAATATAGTTTCTAGTTATCATGATAAAATTATAGGTAAGATGTATATAAACAGACTAGCTGAGAAAAATAGACATTCCAGATTTATACCTTTGGAAAGATTAACTTTTAATGGTTATAATATATACTTTGTAGACTATTCTTTTTCTGCTATAGATTTTGGGCGTTATGAAAATTTAATTAGTATTTCAGATTTTATTGTTTCAAAAGAAGAAGCAGTTAAATTGGCAGCGGAATATGTATATAAAAATTTACAAATAAATTTAGAAAATTCATTATTTGAAATTAGTAAATCTATAGATTTTCTAAGCGACGTTAGCTACCCTGTCTGGAATTTAGCTTTATTCTCTAATAGTAAAGAAAGATTTATTTACAATGTAGGTCAAGACGATGTAACTATTATTTTAAGTGCTAGAACTGGTGAAATTTTAAATATTTTAAGAGAATTAAACTAACAAAGGTTCTAAATATTAACGTTACACCGAATGATATTTTTTCATAGTAAGTATCATCAAACAAAAACCGCCTTAAAAATAGCGGTTTTTTTATTTGATTTAATTTATCGTTTTTAATCTATTCATTGTGGGTTATCATAACCATTATTAATCAGCTTAAAAAATATTCTATATCTCATTCTGCTTTACCACTCTACAAATTCAACCATAAATTTTCATTTATAAATATCAAACTTGGGTAAACTAAAATTAATATTTATAACATAATATAATATTGCCCCTTAATAGTTCGCACTAGGGGCTCAAATTTTATGGTCAAAGTTTAGTGTTAAAAATTTTTTTTGACATTTATATAGAAAAATGATACAATATACTTATAAAAATCATTTTGTGAGTTCGTTTTTAGATTTACCAATCAAATTTCAATTTATATAAATTATACTGCCTGCTAAGGTGAAAGGAAAGTTTATGATAGATAAAAACATAGCCAAAAATATTTTGGCAAAAGCTTTAAAAAGTGGAGGTGAATTTGCAGAGCTTTTTATTGAAAATAGAGTAATAAACAATATAATTGTTTTTAATGGCAAGATGGATAAAAGCAGTTCAAGTTTAGACTATGGATTAGGGCTTAGAATTTTTAATGGCACAAGTGCCATTTATTCATATACTAATGATTTATCTGAATTAAATCTTTTAAAAATGGCAGAGACGGCCGCATCTGCAATTAATAAAAAAAATATAGCCCAAGTTTTAGATTTTACTATGAAAAAAACTGAAACAATTCACCCTATAAAAATCATGCCTAAAGATGTTTCAAAGAAAGATATAGTAGATATTCTTAAAGCTGGTAGTGAATATTCTTTTAAATATAACAGTAAAATTTCAGAAACTACTAATACTTATTTAGACGATACACAAGAAATTTGTATAATAAATTCTGAGGGACTTTGGGTTGAAGATAAGCGTGTTTATACTCGTGTTTCTTTTTCCGCTGTTGCAAGCGAGGGTAGTGAAAAACAAGTTGGCAGAGAAGCGCCTGGTAGCCATCAAGGTTATGAATTAGTTAGCGGCTTGAATATTAAAGAGCTTTCAGAAATTGCAGCAAACACAGCTATTACTATTCTTGGGGCTGGTTATGCTCCGAAAGGTAAAATGCCAGTAGTTATAAATAAAGGGTTTGGTGGTGTTATATTTCATGAAGCTTGCGGCCATAGTTTAGAAGCTACTGCAATAGCAAAGGGGGCAAGTGAATTTACTGGAAAGCTTGGGCAGCAAATAGCTTCCTCTTGTGTAACTGCTATAGATGATGGCACAATTCCAAATTATTGGGGAAGTCTAAATATAGATGATGAGGGAACACCTACTCAAAGAAATATTTTAATTGAAAATGGAATTTTAAAATCATACTTAGTAGATAGATTAAACGGCATTAAAATGGGAATGCCCTCTACTGGCTCTTCTCGTAGACAAAATTACAAATATGCACCTACTTCAAGGATGACAAACACATTCATAGCAACAGGCACAGATAGAGAAGAAGATATAATAAAAGATACAGAATATGGGCTTTATGCACATAAAATGGGTGGCGGCTCTGTGCAGCCTGCCACTGGCGATTATAATTTTGCTGTGTTAGAAGCATATATGAT
>WRFW01000079.1 GCA_009787435.1 Defluviitaleaceae bacterium | reverse complement strand
CTTTTTAATGTAGCCCTCTGTAGTGTCTACTTTTAAGGCGTAATACTCTACTAGTTTTAAAATTCTTTGCTTTTTCTTCTTGTTTTCTTCATCTTCAATTGCTTTATTTAATTCCCATTTAAAATTATGTGTGCCTATACTTTCCAAAACTTTATTTTTAACGTTTATATCTTCAATTTTTTCAAGCTCTGCATAGTCTGCTAAAGTTGCCCCTCTATCTTCTGCTGCTTTAAATTTTTCTTTATCTAAGTCTAGCAATTTAACTCTTCGGCGTATCGTGCTCTCTGAAAAGCCTGTTTTATTGGCTATGGTCGCCATATCTTCGCCTAAGTCTAGCATCATTTGCACACCTTGAGCTTGCTCGTATACTGTAAGGTCTGAGCGTTGCATATTTTCAAGCAGCATTGTTGCTACTTGCTCGCTTTCGTTAATGTCTGCTATAATGCAAGGCACTTCTAATAAGCCGACTAGTTTAGCAGCTGAAAGCCGTCTATTTCCTATTAGTGCATAATATTTAATATTTTCATTTAAAATAGTTTCTTTTACTTGAAAGCAAGGTATGATAGTTAAGTTTTGCAATATGCCAACGTTTTTAATACTTTCTGTTAGCTCTGTTAAATCGCCTAGGTCTTTTCTTAAATTTTTTGGGTGTGTAGCGATTTCATCTATAGGTATATTTTGTATCATAGTTTAAGCTCCTATGTTTTGCTTAATTCTTTTGTTTTTTTTGTATTCTTCACAAGTTGCAAAGTGTGGTATATAGCCATGCCCGCTAAGCTCTTGAATATCCCCCTCATAATGGCAAGCTAAAACTTTCCCTAGCATTGTTACAATTCTCTTGGGTGCTTTTGGTTCTGCCCAAAAGGGTATTAGCTCTCTATCACACGGCATTTTATTTCCCTTTTCTGTTTCTATAAACAAAATGCTTTCACCGCATTGCATACACTTAGCCATTTTCTTCACCATTTTCGGCTGTTTCCTCTGTTAAAATAGCAAGCTTTGCTGCTGCGTTTTCAAGTTCTTTTGTTTTTATATTTATGAAAGACAAAAGCTCAAAAATTTCTTTTTCATTTTTCATGGTTTATTTCCTCCTCTGCTCGCCTGCGGCGGGCTGTAATTCCCAACTTTTTTATAATAAAGCTTTACTTTGGCTAGGTTTCTTTAATTTCTAAAGAGTTTTTAAAAAGCTTGTCCCTTATTAAGAGCCTAAAGGGCTCTTAGTGCTTTAATAAATCTTTCATCTGCTAGTATTGCGTTTCTTTGCTCTTGTGTGTAGCCTTTTCTATCCCAAAGGGCTATTAATTCCGCAGCTTTGAGCACCGCCCAAGCATTATAAGCTTTTTCTGTAGGTTCTTTAACTACTCGTATTTTATCTAAGTAACTAACTGCCATAATTGCCACCTCCTTATGAAAATACTATGTTTTCAATAATTTGTACTATTACTCTTTGGCATACTTTATTAAGCTTTTTAAACGGCTGTATTTCTTACTAGCTCATCAATTGTAACGCCAAAAAATCTTGATAGCTCTTTTAATAGCGGAACAGTTGGATTTTTATAGCCTTTTTCTATTTGTGCTATCATAGTTTGGGATATGTTTAAATATTCGGCTAGCTGCTTTTGCGACAAACCTTTTTCTTTTCTATATTTTGCTATGTTGTGTATTTCTAACTTGCTGTTTTCTTTGATATTCTGCATGGCGGTTTCCTCCTTTGTTTAAATATTTTAATTCTAATTTATTGTGGAACGTAAGTCTTTATAAAAAGCTTTGGTGAGGTTTTATAAATAGGTCTGTATGGATTGTTGTTTTGGCTATGCTATTTAATACATCCTCATTAATTTTGAGGGTGCATTCTTTTGTTAACCTGTATTTTTCCCTTTTGAAAGAATTATCAATAATACTTTTGATAAGCTCCCACTCTCTTATATTTACATTTTTAAGTGCTTTAATTTTTTGTATTATGCTCTCTTTGTACTTTTCAGCTGTATTATATTCACCCATATTAATCTCCTTTCAAAATTTTAATAAATTTTAGCTGCTATGATTATCTCTATAATTAGCTTAGTCTAAATCTAATAAAAACTATTAAAGATGCTATTAAGGTTATAGAGGATATTAATGCAGCCCAAAACACTATTGACTTTAATTTCTTTTTAATGTTATTATGAAACTTAACCATATTGTCTAGTTTAATTTCTTGTTCTGACTTTTTAGCTCCATTTTCTAAGGCTATATATTTAATATAGCTTGCTATATCCATAAGCTCTTGCGGTGTTATATCATTTTAGCAAAGTGCTTTTGCTGTGTTTTCGCTAATATTTAATATTTTTATATCTCTTTCTTTTAGTTTGTTATTTTTATAATTTTCTGTAACTTTTGTTGTTATAATATCTAATCTCCTTTCCAAAATTCTAATAAATATTACCTTGGTAATTGACACCGCCGCTATAAAGATGTATAATGTTATTGTCCAGATAAATTATAAACCGCTTTAGCAAGCGGTGGTCTTTTTTTACCCTTTTTCAATTACCTTAGTAATATTATAATTGGTTTTTTCCAAATTATCAATAGTGTTTTTGGAATTTAACAAAAATATTTTCAATAAAGGAGGGTTGAAGTGCAAATAGCAGAAAGAATTTTAGAGTTAATGCAAAAAAAAAATATAAAGGCATCAAAATTGACAAGTGATTTGGGGTTATCTGTAAGTGCTATTACAGACTGGAAAAAAGGGAAATCAAAGCCTAGTACAGATGCAGTTATAAAAATTGCAGAATATTTTAATGTAACAACGGACTATCTACTAATATGTAAAGAAGAAGAGCGTAATAATTTAAATTTGCTAGATTACTCTAAAGAAGAAATAAGGGTAATAAAAAATTTTCAGAATTTAAACCAAGCAGGCAAAGAAAAGGTTATAGAATATATAGAGGATATGCTTTTAAATCCTAAGTATATAAATTCTACCGAAGAAATGGCAGCTAGTCTTGAAATAGAAGAATTGCCAGAGGTTAAGAAATTGAGAAAAGGTGAATTTTTATCTGACATTGATAGAATGCGTGATACTTTAGACGCACAAGAGGCAGTAGACAAATTTTTAAAGCAAGATAGTAAAAAAGAACGCTTATACTCATAGAATTTGTGAAGATTAAGTGTTGGTTAAAAAATAAAAAATAAGGGTTGAAATTAATATGGATAAAGATAACTCTTCCAAGTTTGCTATTAAAATATCGGTATTTTATTTTATATGCTCTATATCATTCCTTTTTATAGCCTTAGTTGTTGAAAATATTATTTTGACTATTATTTGTTGGATACTTTTTTTGTTTCTTTTTCTTTTTAGTGCTGTAGTATTTTTTTCTCGTAATGTAACTATTACACAAGTTTCAAATGATGAAAATTTAGAGAAACTTAATACAAACAAAAAACAAATTCAAGACGAGCAATATAAGGGAGAGAAAGAATTAGGACAAAAGAAAAAAGAAGAACAAAAAGCCAAACGTGAAGAAGAGCATCAAAAAGAAGAAGACCTAAAATCAAAACAAGAGGATGAGCAAATATTTAATTATGAAAGAAAGTATCAAATAGAGAAAGAAGAAAGAGCTAAAAAGAAAATTGAATATAAAAAAATACTTAATGATATTGTTTTAGTACCTGTTTCTATTTCTAAAATTGGTATAAAGCGTAATAAATATGGCGATATGCCAAAGTATACTTCTTTAAATATAAAAAAAGATGCTACTTTAATTTACTCTTTTTCTGATTACATAGTAGTTGATGTTGAAACTACTGGTTTACGCCCTGCATCTAATAGAATTATTGAAGTTTGTATGGTTAAATTTAGAGATTTTAAACCTGTAGAGTATATGCAAACTTTAGTAAATCCTAATACTAATATACCTGAAGAAGCAACAAAAATTAATGGCATTTCTAATGATATGGTAAAAGACGCTCCTTTAATTAGAAATGTTGCTCAGTCTTTTTTAGATTTTATAGGTGATGAAAAAATATTAGTCGCTCATAATATATCTTTTGATTTAGAATTTTTATATTGTAGTGGTATTAATGTCTTTTTAGAAAAAAGAAAATATGTAGATACTTTAAGTATGGCTAGAGGTTGTTTAACAAAAGGCAATTTACATGGAGATGTTTATAACTATACACTTCAAGAGTTATCGGGTCATTTTGAAATATATGTTCCAGAAAGCCACAGGGCTATGTCTG
>WRFW01000078.1 GCA_009787435.1 Defluviitaleaceae bacterium | reverse complement strand
GCACCGAAGCCAAGCTTTTCGCCGATATCATGGCAGAGAGTTCTTATGTAAGTTCCTTTACTGCAATGAACTTCTATAATAGCACGGTCTACTAATACATTGTGAATTGTTATATTTTTAATATTAACGAGCCTATGCGTTCTTTCTATTTCTATATTTTGCCTTGCTAATTTATATAGCGGCACACCATCTTTTTTGATTGCAGAAAACATAGGCGGTGTTTGATATAGTTCGCCTATAAAGCTTTTTATAGCATTTTCTAAGTTTTTCATTCCGAGTTCTGAATTTAACTTTTCTGAAGTTTTTAATTCAACAGATTTTAAAAGTTCACCTGTTATATCTTGTGTATTTGTTGTTTTTCCTAGAATAAGCTCGGCTCTATATATTTTATCCGCACCCATAATATAATCTGAAAGCTTTGTTGCCCTGCCTATAACTATAGGCAAAACACCAGTTGCATTTGGGTCTAATGTGCCTGTGTGCCCTACTTTTTTTGTTCGCAAAATTTTGCGAACTTTATAAACGACATCGTGTGAAGTAATACCTTTTGGCTTATTAATATTTAAAATACCGTGCATATGATTTTCCTTAGAGTAGTATAGGTGTTAAGAGCAAGCAAAGTTATATAGCTAACAAATGATTGCAGCCCGCCCAATTTATAAATAATAAATAATTTGCAGCTATATAACTGTATTAAAGAAAGAAAGCTTTTGAATTTTCTTTAACTAATCTTAAATGGTCTAACACTTTTTCAATAGCTTCTTTTGGGTGAAGCTCTATAGTACAGGCAGCGGCTAAATGGTGCCCACCACCGCCAAAATACGAAGCTACATTATCCACATTAAATCTTTTTGAGCGAAAGCTGACCCTAGTAATATTTTTTTCTATTTCACGGAGTGATATAGCAATCTCTGCTTCTGGTATAACATTTAAAACGGAGCTAACGCTATTTATATCATCTATGCTTATGTTATTTTTTTGCATATATTCAATATCTACTAATATGTATACTACTTTCAAATCTTTAATAAATTCTAACTTTGTGCTTAAAGCTGCTAAATTTTTAAATAGCTTTAAAGGTCTTGATTTTACCCAAAAGAAGTTTATTTTAGAAGAATCTATGCCAATCTCCATTAAATAAGCACCTATTCTTAAAGTTGTTGGTGTTGTATTTGGGTGTGAAAAATTATCTGTGTCTGTAATTAAGCCTGTATATAGCCAAGAAGCTATATTTCTATCAATTTTTACGAGCTTATTTATTACAAAGTATAAAACTTCACAAGTGCTAGAAGTTGTGTCGTTTATTAAGTTTAGAGTGCCGAAGCCATTATTAGATGTATGGTGGTCTATTACTATATTATCTACGGATTTAAAAAGTTCAATATCTACGTCTACTCTTTCAATATTTGCTGTATCTACTGAAATGAAAAGGTCTATATCGGTTTTATTTGATATAAACTGGCGACCAGCCCCAGAATCAAATTTTATTTTATTTTCATCTAAATATACGTATGGTGTTTTCCCGATTCTATATAAGGTATTTGCGAGTGCAAAACAAGAGCCTATTGAATCACCATCTGGATTTGTATGCCCGCAAATACCTATTTTATTAGCCGCTTTTATACGCTCTAAAATTTCCTGTATCATTGAAAATGCCCTCTATAGTCCCTTTAAAATATTTTCAATTTTCATGGCAGAATCTAAAGAAGTGTCTATAAAAAAGTGCAGCTGGGGTGCTGTTCTTAGGGAAGTTCTTTTTGAGATAGTAGTTCGCAAAAAGCCAGAAGAATTTTTTAAAATTTCTAAATTACTGCTTTTTTCTTCTTCTGATGAACCTAATATAGAAACATAAATTTTAGCGTGTTTTAAATCTTGTGAAACTTCAGCAGCTACAACAGTTATGAGAGAGCTGAGACGAGGGTCTTTAATTTCTCTTATTGCTAATGCCACTTGCTCTTTCACTTCATCATCTATTCTATGTCTTTTGTTCATCATCTTTTGACTTCCTCCATAATGTAGGCTTCTATTTTATCATTTTCGGCTAAATCATTAAATTTTTCAAATGTTAAACCAAATTCATACCCTGCATTAACTTCTTTAACATCGTCTTGAAAACGCCTTAAAGCTGCTATTTCACCTTCATAAATGAGTTTTGAATCTCTAAAAATTCTCACTTTTGAGTTTCTAGTTATTTTCCCATCTAACACGTATGAACCAGCTATGCTAACGCCGCTAGATTTAAATAGTTGGCGAATTTCAGCGTTTCCGATTACTTTTTCTTCAAATACAGGGTCTAACATACCTTTCATTGCAAATGAAATATCTTCAATGGCATTATAAATAACTTTATAAAGGCGAACGTCTACACCCTCGCTTTCAGACATACTTTTTGCTGAATTTGAAACGTTAAAACCGATAACGATAGCACCGGAAGCAGAAGCAAGCATAATATCTGATTCATTTATATGCCCAACACCGCCATGGATAACTTTAATACGGACTTCTTCATTTGAAAGTTTTTCAAGGCTAGAGCGAACCGCTTCAACTGAGCCTTGAACATCCGCTTTTATTAATAAGTTTAATTCTTTAATATTACCCTCTCTAATTTGATTGAAAAGGTCGTCTAAGGAGACTTTAGCACCAGAGCCTTTAAGCATATCTTCTCTAGTTTTGGCTATCATTTCACCGGCTATGGAAGCTGCATGCTTTTCATCGTTAGCTACGTATAGAGAATCCCCTGCTTTTGGCACTTCTGAAAGCCCAGTAATTTCTACTGGCATACTTGGTCCTGCACCTATTTTTTTAAGGTTTGTGCCCTCATGGTCTACCATGGCACGCACTTTCCCATGTGAGCTTCCTGCAACGATAGGGTCGCCAATGTTTAGAGTACCGGCTTGAACTAATATAGTTGCAACTGGCCCACGCCCACGGTCTAAATTAGCTTCAATAACAGTTCCACGAGCTTTTTTATTTGGATTTGCTTTTAACTCTTTTAAATCTGAAACTAATATTATAGTGTCTAACAATTCTTTAATACCTTGGTTTTGCCTAGCTGAAACAGGCACACAAATATGGCTTCCGCCCCATTCTTCGGCTACTATTCCATATTCTGAAAGCTCTTGTTTAACTCTATCTGGGTTTGCTCCTTGCTTATCAATTTTATTAATAGCGACTATTATTTCAACTTCAGCAGCTTTGGCATGGTTTATAGCTTCAATTGTTTGAGGCATTACACCATCATCTGCAGCGACTACTAATACAGCAATATCTGTAATTTTAGCACCACGCATTCTCATAGCTGTGAAAGCTTCGTGCCCAGGGGTATCTAAGAAAGTAATAGGCCCTGACTCTGTGTTTATTTGATAAGCACCAATTTTTTGAGTAATACCGCCTGCTTCGCCAACTGCTATATTAGCGGAGCGAATAGCATCTAATAAAGAAGTTTTACCATGGTCTACGTGGCCCATAACTACTACAACAGGCGGGCGAGATATTTTATCTTCTTCTTTATCTTCATCTATTCCAAATGCTTCTTCTAAAATGTCTATTTCGTTTAAAGGCTCAACTAAAACATCAAAAAGCTCGGCTATGTTAGTTGCGGTATAGAAGTCTATTTCTTGGGTTGCATTTGCCATTATACCGATTTTCATTAGAGGGGTAATAATTTCGCTCATACCACAGCCTAATTTTTCAGAAAGTTCACGAACTGAGATTTGCTGACCAACTTGTATTGTTTTAATATCATTTTCTCTTGATTTTGCTTCTTCGTCTCTTACACGCTGGTCTTCTCTTTCTTTTAAGGCTTTGGCTTTTTTCTTATCTTTGTTACGCTGGGTTCTCGTTATTTCGCCGTATTTTTTATATTTATTTGCTTGTTTTTCTTCAAAACGTTTATTTTCTTGCTTTGCAGATTTATTTCGGTCTGCTGGTCTCCGGTCTCCATAGGTTGTATTTGCTGGCTTCGCTGGTCTTTGCTGCCCAGGGGTTACTCTTGATTGATTTTGGCTTCGGTCTCCATAAGGTTTATCGCCTTGCGGTCTTTGACCTTGGTTTCGCTCGCCATATGGTCTATTATCCGTTCTTGGGCGGTCTCCTTGTGGTCTATCTGTCCTCGGTCTGTCCCCTTGCGGTCTTTGACCTTGGTTTCGCTCGCCATACGGTCTATTGTCCGTTCTTGGGCGGTCTCCTTGTGGTCTATCTGTCCTCGGTCTGTCC
>WRFW01000077.1 GCA_009787435.1 Defluviitaleaceae bacterium | reverse complement strand
AAGCCATACTATTTCATTTGCATAATTCATAATCTGGTCTACAGCTCTAACGTATGTAAATCTTGCTTCTCTTCTAGTGTAGTGAAAATCTTGCATATATCTATAGTTATTAACTAAACCAGTTAAATTAACGACTGAAAAAATTAAAACACCGAACCACAAAATAAAAAGACTGCTTAAAGCTATAATAATTTTGCTAGAGATTTTTAGCTTTTCTATGTTTTTAATAAGATTGCTTCTTCCCGATAAAGGGGTCTTCAAAAGTTGATTATTATTTTCCATGGGCACCACCTTCTAAGAGATTTCTAGCGTCCATTATATCATTTAGGTGAAGCATCATATTTTTCCACTCACCTAAATATTTTTCTGTATCTGTATGTGTTTTTACTCCCTTTGATAAGTTTTCAATCTCTTGTGAAATGCCTCTTAAATTTTCCATTAAAGAGCGTAAACAAGTAGTTAAAATTATTTTTTTACCCGAGAATTCTTCCACTTCAAAATTGAAATTACCCTCTTCAATACTGCTCACAAAATTTAAAATTTCCATAATATCTAACACGAAACTTTCACCATAATCATTTAAAGAAACTATTAATTCACGATATGTATCTTCATAAGCTTCTTCTGAAAGCCTATAATCTATATTTCCTTTTAAGACTACTTCTTCTTTAAGGCTTTTAATTTCTTGGATTAAGTTTTCCAAATCTTCTTTGAGGTTTTTAGAAGATTTAATTAAAATTCCTATTTCATCTTCATCGTTTCTATAGGTTGGAATTTCCACATCTAAATTGCCTATAGAAATTTCTTTTAAAACTTTGGTTACCTTTGATAGAGGCTTCAACACCAACACATATAAATATCTATTAAGCAAAAACAGCAAAATTATAAAAGCTAAGCCAAAAATTATTACCTTAATAAATATATTTTGAAATTGCCTTAAAACCTTATCATTAAGCGTATCATTAAATTGTTCTGATATGGCAAAAATTATATCAACTTGGGATTGAATATAGTTAACTATTTCTTGAACTTCAAAGAGGGGGTCAGAGTTTACACTAAGGTTTCCAAAATCAAAATTTTGGGATATATTCACAAAAAGTTTTTCATGAAGCATATTTAAACCATTATTTAAATTTTGTATTAATTGAAGCCTTATTGCCAGCTCATCTGCTGGAATCATAGTGCTATTTAAATTATAATGATTAGAGCTTTCCAAAGCGTGCCTAGCATTATTATAAAAAAAGGTAACTTGATTAATAATATTATGAATAGGCACATCTGTTCCTGTGTAGTGCAAAGGAACTAAAGAAAGAATTTGCATTTCAATAATATCTAAATTATTTATAAAAGTTGCTGAGTGGCTTCTTCGCACACTATGCCAGCCTTGAATATAATTATAAACAGATATAACTGAAGATGCTTGCCAAATAATAATTATAACAGAAAAACTCCAACCTATGAAAATAGCAATATGCATTTTTTTGAAAAAATTAAGAATTGAGCCACTATTATTTTCCATATTATTTTCCATATTATTTTCCATATTATTTTCCATATTATTTTCCATATTATTTTCCATGCAAGGCAGCATGAAAAATAATATAAAATATTTTGGCAAAGCCAAAATATCTAGTAGAAAAAACTAATCCGACTTTTGTATCTATACAATTATATCATATAATAATAAATACGTCAATTATTTTGTTCGTGCTATAATGTATGTTTAATATATGTGTAATTTGGAATTCAGAAATAATAACAATGAAAACTAATTATAGTTTGCCTAGTTGATACAAAGTGCTCAAAAAAATGCTTTAGAGCTTTAGAACAATTCTTTAGCAGTATAAAAAACTACTCAAAGCTAAAGCCAAAAGTGATTAATATTTTTTTTGTCCATGAAAAAAACCATACCAAATTGATATGGTTTTTTTACCACCTGTGGTTGTGCTATAGTAAATAAATATTGAAGTTTATATTGGGTGTTTTCTTAAATTTTTTAACTATGCTAGAATAGTTGAAACGTTTCCAGCACCAACAGTTCTACCACCTTCGCGGATAGAGAAAGTAACACCTTGCTCCATAGCGATTGGGCTTATTAGCTCTATTGTCATCTCTACGTTGTCCCCTGGCATACACATTTCAGTGCCTTCTGGAAGAGTTATAACGCCTGTAACGTCTGTTGTACGGAAGTAGAATTGTGGGCGGTAGTTATTGAAGAAAGGCTTATGGCGGCCACCCTCTTCTTGAGTAAGAACATAAACTTGAGCTGAAAATTTAGTGTGTGGAGTAATAGCACCTGGCTTAGATAAAACTTGCCCACGCTCTATTTCAGTTCTCTGAACACCACGAAGAAGAGCACCGATGTTGTCCCCTGCTTCTGCTTGGTCTAAAAGTTTGTGAAACATTTCAACACCAGTAACAACTACTTTTCTAGTTTCTTCAGCAAGCCCTATAATCTCGATTTCATCTGAAACTTTTATTGTTCCTCTTTCAACACGCCCAGTGGCAACAGTTCCACGCCCTGTAATAGAGAAAACATCTTCAACTGGCATTAAGAATGGCTTTTCAGTATCACGAGTAGGAGTTGGTATATATTCATCAACTGCTTTCATAAGCTCTAATAATTTATCTCCCCATTCACCATTAGGGTCTTGAAGAGCTTGGAAAGCCGAGCCACGGATAACAGGTATTTCATCACCTGGGAAATCATATTCTGAAAGAAGCTCACGAACTTCCATTTCTACTAATTCTAATAGTTCTTCATCATCTACTGCATCACATTTGTTAAGGAAAACTACCATTTTTGGAACACCAACTTGGCGAGAAAGCAATATGTGTTCACGAGTTTGAGCCATTGGCCCATCTGTAGCTGCTACTACTAATATTGCCCCGTCCATCTGAGCGGCACCAGTAATCATATTTTTTACATAGTCGGCATGGCCTGGGCAATCTACGTGTGCATAGTGGCGTGCTTCTGTTTCATATTCAACGTGTGTAGTAGAGATTGTTATCCCTCTTTCTCTTTCTTCTGGGGCTTTATCAATTTTATCAAATGCTACTTCTTCCCCTGTTCCTAAACGAACATTTAAAGTTTTTGTTATAGCTGCTGTTGTAGTAGTTTTGCCGTGGTCAACGTGGCCGATAGTACCAATGTTTACGTGTGGTTTATTTCTTTCAAATTTTGCTTTTGCCATTTTAGCTAAGCCTCCTAATTTTTTTAATTATTTTTTCCTGCAACAACTTTTTCTTGAACAGATTTTGGAACTGGTTCATAGTGGTCAAATTCCATAGAGAATACACCACGCCCTTGCGTTTGAGAACGGATATCGGTTGAATAGCCAAACATTTCTGCAAGCGGCACTAAGCTTTTAATAACTTGAACGCCGCCTTGGGCTTCCATTCCCTCGATTCTACCACGGCGGCTATTAAGGCTTCCTATAACATCGCCCATGTATTCTTCTGGAACAGTAACTTCAACTTTCATAATAGGCTCAAGAAGAACTGAATCCCCTTGACGCATAGCGTCTTTAAATGCCATAGAACCTGCTATGTGGAATGCCATTTCACTAGAGTCAACATCGTGATAGCTTCCATCATAAAGGGTAGCACGAACACCAAGAACAGGGTAACCTGCTAGTATACCTGTGTTCATAGCTTCCACAATACCTTTTTCAATAGCTGGAATATATTCTTTTGGAATAGTACCACCGACTATATTGTTAACGAATTCAAAATTTGCTTCGCTTTCATTAAAGTCCATAGGTTCAAATTTAATTTTACAGTGCCCGTATTGCCCTTTACCACCAGATTGGCGAACGTATTTACCTTCAACATCGGCTGCTCTTCTAAAGGTTTCACGGTAGCTAACTTGCGGGTTACCAACATTAGATTCTACTTTAAATTCTCTTTTCATTCTTTCAACGAGAACTTCAAGGTGTAACTCACCCATTCCGGCAATTATCGTTTGCCCTGTTTCTTCATCTGTATGGGTTCTAAATGTTGGGTCTTCCTCTGCTAATTTAGAGAGGGCTATACCCATTTTATCTCTATCGGCTTTTGTTTTAGGCTCAATAGCAACGGATATAACAGGCTCTGGGAACACCATAGATTCTAGAATAATCTCATCTTCTTCTAGGCAAAG
>WRFW01000076.1 GCA_009787435.1 Defluviitaleaceae bacterium | reverse complement strand
CTTTTGTTGGTTGGTATGATACGGCTTCTTCTGTTGGAGGTAATAGAGTAGGTGTTGGCACAAGATTTAATTCTAATACTACTTTATGGGCTAGATGGACACGAACATTAAATCCAGATTGTTAAGATAAAGTTATAATAATAATATCTTACATAGAGAAGTAACTATTATTTTAAAACTTATAATAGTAATTCAAAAATTTAAATCTCTCTATGTAGGTTTATAAAAAGTATATCTAATGAGGTAAATTCAATGAAGAAAAATATATTAATAACAACTGTAGCGTTAATATTAATAGCTACAATGTTAACCACAACAATAAGTAATGCTTTTGCTTTTTCAAACATAAATTCAAGTAACTTATTAACGGTGTATCAATCATTAATTAATAATGATTTTGAGGGTGTGAGTTCAAGGTTTACTATTAGACCTTTAGGTTACTATGAAAAGGGGACTGAATTAGATTGGACATTATGGTCTCAAGAAAAGTTAGAAAGATATTGGTACGAAACAAGAGTTCCGAAAAGAGAAATTACGGTTGAATTAATGATAGAACTTAATAGAGAACTATATTCTGTGGGATTTCCATCTTTATTTAATTATATTGATTATGAGTATTTTACATCTGAAAATATCTCGGAAGTTCAATATTTTTTAGATAACTCAGACTTAAATTTTAATAATTATGATTTTGAACTCCGAAAAAGAATAGCTCCTTTATTTATCCCAGAGTATTCAAGTTATCATCAAGGATTGGTAGGGCGTCTTAGTGTTTGGGATACTGTTCCGCCTTGGCATATTCAAAATTCCGCAAGGGATATTGGTCATTCAGCAATTTCTGAAGCTAACCAAATATACCCAAATTATAATCAATGGATGAGGCATGATGCTTTTAGGCATTTTACTTGGAGTTTACGTTTAGCTAGGGATATAGGAGCTTTTCATACTAGAATTATAACTAATAATTATGAGTATGCATCAATTATGTTATCTGATTATTTAGCTTATTTAAATAGAGTTTTAGAGAGTTTTTTAATAATTCCTGGCATAACATATGGTGAAGCTAGACTTATCGCAGAAACAGCAGCATTTTCATTTGCTTTAAGTGAGAGAAGAAGACTTGCTAGTTATGCAGCTATTAGTAATGCTCATTTTCAGAGAACATTTAGATATGACCATATAATGGATTTTTGGAATAATTGGAGAGGATTTAGTTTTTGGAACCCAGAGTTACCTCATATTGAGGCTTTTTATCAAGAAGATGGAAATGGAACTTTGATTTTAGGTGAATGTTCTCGACATGTTAATCATAGAGTTAATCAATTAAGAGTTTCGGGACAATGGGTTCATTTTGTATACTAACTAATTTAACATTGGAGGTAAAGTATCAAAGAAAAGACTATTTTCAAAAAATTAGGTATACTAATTATTATGTTAACTTTAATCATATTTGGAGTAGCTGTTTTCTCAATAATTCAAATAAATAGAAATTGGATTGAAAGTCCTCCTGAAAGATTTGAAGTAGTTAACCATAGGTATAATGGACCTGTTTTAAATATAAACAGGTTAGCTTCTGTTTCAAGTTATATAGTTAGAGCAGAGATTATTTATAAAAAAGAGATGGTTGCAGAGGGTTGGGATAGTTTCCGAACGGATAATTATTATACTTTATACAAAATCAATATTTTAAATGTATACCAAGGTTATATAGAAGTAGGAGATACTCTTGAAGTTGTCCAATTTACTAAATGGAGAAACTACGACCCTAAGAATTGGCGTGGTGTACAATATAGTATAATTCATACACCGCTTGAAGTAGGAAGTGATTTAATTTTATTTTTGAGACCTTCTGAATTACGATTTCGCAACCATATATTTTGGATTAGACCAGAGATAACTATGCAAAGTGCATTTTATTACACACCAATTAAATATAGATACGGGTATGAAGATTGGATATTTGAAAGTGTCGACGAGCGAAATACACTAGTTTTAACAGAAGAAATACTATACTCTATAAGATAAATTCACAATTATTTTTTATCATTTTTAGGCTTGAAAACCTAGGCATTTAACCGCCTAGGTTTTTTAATTTTCCTTTTAAATCCTCTTTTAATCCCCCCCCTCCGCCACTTCTTATCCGCTGTCTTTATTTGTATCTTTTTAAAGCTTACTAGCAAAACTTGGTCATTATTAAAAAACACTTGAAATTTTATTAGAAATGTGGTAAAATTATTTTTGTAGAACCGTTGCTTGGTTTGGCGAGAGTTAGTTTATCAAAGCTAAACAAAAGTTGCTTTAAGCATTTAGCCTTCTTGCTTAAGCACTTCGCTTTCTCAGCAAACGGACATTTTAGGAGGAAAAAAATGAAAACTAAACAAGAAATAATATCAAAATTTGGGAGAACCCCAGCCGACACAGGTAGCCCAGAAGTGCAAATAGCCCTTTTAACAGAGCGTATTAACCATTTAACAGAGCATTTAAAAACGCACAAAAAAGACCACCATTCACGCCGTGGGCTTTTAAAGCTTGTTGGTCAGCGTAAAGGGCTTTTGAAATATTTCATGCAAAAAGATATTTTAAAATATAGAGAGCTTATAGCAGAACTCGGTATAAGAAAATAACTTTTAAAACCGCAATTAAATTTTTGCGGTTTTTTATAATATTTAAGAATTTTTGTATATTTTAAAAAATTTATTTAAAAATTAAAAAAGCCAAGCTAATATAAGAAATCAATATAATAATACTTGGGCATTACCAAAATCAATTTAAAATTTAAAAATTAAAAAAAGCCAAGCCAAGATAAGAAATTTGTATAACAATACCTGGGTATTCCAAAGAAATAGGAGAATTAATGAAAGAATATACGATAGAAATTGCAGGTAAAAAACTTACTGCAGAAATAGGTAAGCTTGCAGAGCTTGCAAATTCATCCGTTTTAATTAAATATGGTGAAACTACTGTTTTGATAACTGCCACAGCTTCAGAAAAACCAAGAGAAGGAATAGATTTTTTCCCCCTCTCGGTTGACTATGAAGAAAGATTTTATGCTGTTGGGAAAATACCTGGCGGCTTTATAAAAAGAGAGGGCAGGCCAACAGAAAAAGCAATATTAGCTTCTCGCCTAATCGATAGACCTATTAGGCCGCTTTTTCCAGAAGACTATAGAAACGATGTTTCAGTAATTGCTACAGTAATGGGTGTTGACCAAGAAGCAAGCCCTGAAATAGCAGCTATGATAGGTTCTTCAATAGCACTTTCTATTTCAGATATCCCTTTTGCAGGACCAACAGGCTCTACTAATATTGGTTTAGTAAATGGTAAATTAGTAGTAAACCCTGGGGCAGATGAAAGAGAAAATTCAGACTTACATTTAACAGTCGCTTCCACTAAAGAAAAAGTAATGATGATTGAAGCTGGGGCAAATGAAGTTTTAGAACAAACAATGTTTGAAGCTATAAAACTTGCACATGCTGAAAATGTTAAAATAGCTAAGTTTATTGAAGAAATTGCAACCGAAATTGGTAAACAAAAACATGAATATAACAGAGTTATCCAAAGCGAAGAACTTTATGAAAAAGTTAAATCTATAATATCTTCTTCTGAGCTTGAAGAAGCAGTTTTCAAAGAAGATAAAAAAGATAGAAAAGAAGCTATGGCAGCAATTGAAGCTAAACTTATAGAAGCTTTTGCAGAAGATGAAGAAGCCCTTTCAAAATTAGACTCTTTAATTTATAAATATGAAAAAGAAACAGTTCGCCGTATGATTTTAAATGAAGCTAAAAGACCAGATGGCAGAGGAATTAAAGAGATAAGAAAATTAACTAGCGAAGTGGACATTGTCCCTAGGACGCACGGTTCAGCACTTTTTAGCCGTGGGCAAACGCAAGTTTTAGCAGTAACAACTTTAGGGTCTATGGGTGAAGTGCAAGTTTTAGACGGATTAGATTTAAGTGAAGAATCAAAACGTTATATGCACCACTATAATTTTCCTAGCTATTCAGTAGGCGAAACAAGACCGAGCAGAGGCCCCGGCAGGCGTGAAATAGGGCACGGTGCCTTAGCTGAAAAAGCACTTGTTCCTGTGCTTCCCTCAGAAGAAGATTTTCCATATGCTATAAGAGTAGTTAGTGAA
>WRFW01000075.1 GCA_009787435.1 Defluviitaleaceae bacterium | reverse complement strand
AGGCAGCCCTCTAAAAAAAGAACGCTTCCGCTTTGCTCTACTATTCTTGGGTTTATCATCTCTATTAAATTATCGTCTACAAAAGTAACAAAAACTTGTTTTAAAATTCCGACTTGCGGAGCAGCAATTCCAACGCCGTCTTCTAAGTCCATTGTTTCTTTTAAATCATCTAAAAGTTGTATAATGCGTTCGTTTATTTCTTTTACTGGCTTTGCTTTCATTCTTAAAACAGGGTCTGGTATTGTTCTTATATTTCGTATTGCCATGTTATTGAAAATCTCCTTGATTTTAAAGCTATAAACAGCTTTTTCTTAATTGAAATTAATTGAAAATCCATTGTTAAAAATCACTAAAACAAAAATCTCTCTATGGTACTATATGGGGGTTATGGCTTATATTAACTACAATGTTTTTCAATTGTTTAGCTGATTTTTGCAGTGTAAACAAAACAAAATTTTTCAAATTTTCTTCAAATTCACACTTTATTATAATTTTTTGCCTATATCGGCTATTTATTTTAGAGATAGAAGCAGGGGCAGGCCCTAAAATCTCAAAAATAGTTCTCTTAGAAGCATAATATTTAAGTATTTGGTGAAATTTAAACGTAGCTTCGATTAAATATTTTTCATTTTCAGAAGAAAGCAATATAACAAATATGTGAGAAAAAGGAGGGTAGTTTCTTGCTTCTCTTAATAAAATTTCTTCTTTATAAAAGCCTTTATAGTCTCCATCTTTAGCATAAGCTATGCTATAGTGTTCGGGGTTATAAGTTTGTATAAAAACTTTGCCCTCATTTTCTGCTCTGCCTGCTCTGCCTGAAACTTGGGTTAATAAGCAAAAGGTTTGTTCAGAACTTCTATAATCGCCCGCTCCTAATGAAATATCGGCACTAATTATGCCGACTAATGTAACTTTCGGAAAATCTAGCCCTTTAGCTATCATTTGTGTTCCTACTAGGATACCATTTTTCGTGTTTTTAAATTCATTAAATATTTTTTCATGAGAATTTTTTCTTTTAGTAGTATCTAAATCAGCTCTAAAAATTTCTACTTCTGGAAAAAGTTCTTTTAATTCAAGCTCTATTCTTTGAGTGCCTACTCCAAAATATTTTATGTATTTACTAGCACAAACTGGGCAGTTTTCAGGCGTTTTGTCTATTTTACCGCAATAGTGGCAAAGTAAATTGTCTGTATGTTTGTGGTAAGTAAAATTTATATCACAACTGCTGCACTTAAGAGTATGCCCGCAACTTCTGCAAGAAACAAAAGTTGAATGCCCACGCCTGTTTAAAAAAAGTATCGTTTGAAAATAGTTTTCAATATTAATTGCTATAGCTTCTTTTAATTGCTCAGAAAAAATAGAGGTGTTGCCATTAATTAACTCTGCTCGCATATCTACAATATTGATTTTAGGGGGGCTATTGTTAACTCTATTTTCTAAAGTTTCAAGTTTATATTTTCCTGCTTCACTAAGATAAAAACTTTCTATAGAGGGTGTAGCAGAAGCCATTATTACTAAGCAATTATAATTTTCAGCTCTTTTAATGGCAACTTCCCTAGCATCATATTTCGGGCTTTTTTCGGATTTATATGTGTGTTCGTGTTCTTCGTCTAAAATGATTGCCCCTATATTAGAAAAAGGGGTAAATATTGCAGACCTTGGCCCAATCATCACTTTTATTTGCCCACTTCTTGCTGCGTGCCAAAGTGCTTTACGTTCACCAGAAGAAAGCCTGGAGTGAGTGGAACCTAAAATATTTCCAAAGCGATTTTTAAAACGTTCAACAGTTTGAGGGGTTAAAGCAATTTCAGGCACTAAAACTATAGCTTCTTTATTGTTTTTTATACAATGTTCTATAATTTCCATATAAACTTCGGTTTTACCGCTGCCTGTAACACCATGTATTAAAATTGGCTTTATTTTAATAGAAAAATCGCTATTTGTTTCATCTAAATTAGATATTATAGAGTTAACAACTCGTCTTTGTTCTTTGTTTAACTCAACTTTATCTTTTGTTTGTATGTGTGTTAATGGCACATCTTTAATTTTTTTAATTTTTTTTATGCCAGCAGGTAAAATTGATTTTAAACAAGCGTTTAGAGTAGTGTAGTATTTATCTGCCATCCAAACTGCTATTTGCATTAAATCATTTGGAATTAAATTATCGTGTGATATTCTTTTAATTTCTTTTAACTTAAAACTAGGCTTTTCAACTATTTTAGTAACATAGCCTTCGTATTCTTCGTTATATTTTCCAAAAGGTACAATAACGCACATTCCAATAAAAATATCTATGCTTTCTGAGACAGCGTAAGTAAAAGATTTATCTACGCTATTAGGCAAGACTACCTCTATATAGTTCATTTAGAAAGAATCGTTCATAAAATCATCTTTATTTTCTTGAAGCATTTCACGAAGTGCCACATAATAGCCATCTCCATTGCTTTCATCCACAATTTTCACTTTTCCATCTACCATTTCGTTCACTGCAACGCTAACTGGTTTATCGGATGGAAAAAGCTCGTTCGTTTCTACTAACTGCCTTGCTCTTTTTGCCGCCGCTATAACTATTGTGTATCTACTAGTTATTTTGCTATCCACTTCGTTTGTTTCATTAAGTATTGTCATTAGTTCTGAGTATGATGGTTGAAGCATCGTAATTTTCTCCTTTTATATGGTCAAAAAAGTCCTTATTTCTGTGCGGTTTTAAATATTCACTATCAATTATGCTAGTAATTTGAGAAACTGTTTTCTCAATATCTTCATTTATTACTAAATAATCATATTTATTAATATATTCTATTTCATGCTTCGCCCTTTTTATTCTTCTCACTATTGTATCTAAATCTTCTGTTTTGCGATTTATTAACCTTTCGGCGAGTTCTTCAAAACTAGGCGGCATTAAAAATATTGAGATTGATTCCTCAACTTTTTCTTTAATTTGCAAAGCTCCTTCAACATCTATTTCTAAAATAACAGCACGCCCAGATAATATTTGAGCTTCAACATAATCTTTAGGCGTTCCATACATATTTCCAACAAATTCAGCGTGTTCTAATAGTTTTCCGCTATCTCTTGCTTCTAAAAATTGTTCTTTAGTAACGAAAAAGTAATCTTTGCCGTTTATTTCGCTTGGCCTTGGTTCTCTTGTCGTCATAGAAATTGAAAGTGCAAAGTCGTTTCTCGTTAGTTTTTTCACTGCTGTTCCTTTGCCACTTCCGCTAGGCCCAGAAATTATAACTAGCATTCCCTTTCTCATTTTTGCCTCTCTTTTAATATATTATAACCATTTATTTGGAAAGAGTTTTAATAACTTTTCCCCAAAGTTCTTCAGCACCTTTTTTTTCTAAGCTTGAAAATGTTAATATATCACCGTCAAAGCCTATAGTGTTTTTTATCACTTTTAAATGCTTAGGCACTTGGCTTCTTTTTATTTTATCTAGCTTAGTTGCAACGGGTATTGTGTTATGCCCAAAATAATTAAACCATTCAAACATTTGTATATCATTTTTAGTAGGCTCGTGCCTTATGTCTAAAAGTAAAAAAATCGTTTTTAGCTGCTCTCTTTCTTTTAAATAAGACTCTATCATAGGTGTCCATTTTGCGGATTCTGCTTTTGAAACTTTTGCATAGCCATAGCCAGGTAAATCTACAAAAGTAAATTCATAATTTTCTACATTTTCCGTTTTCCCGATTATGTTATAAAAATTAATAGTTCTAGTTTTTCCGGGGCTTTGGCTAGTTCTTGCGATTTTTCTTTTAAGCAAAGTGTTGATTAAAGAAGATTTACCAACATTAGAACGCCCAACGAAAGCAAACTCAATATTAGTATTTGGATAGCCACTTTTAGCTACTGCAACTTTTAAATCTACAGATTTTATTATCATATATTTTCCTATGTTTTTATTTTAACTAAAGTATCAATGTGATTTAGCGTGATTTAGCCTTCAATTTGCGTTGTAATCTTCTGCCAAGCAAATAGGTATTACAATTTGAGCTTTGTTTAATTTTAATAATAAACCACAAGCAGTTAAAGTCCACCTTGAGTCAACGATATCATCAATTAAAATTACTTTTGAAACTACATTAGAAGCGTCTTTTAATTTAAAAGAATTTCTAGC
>WRFW01000074.1 GCA_009787435.1 Defluviitaleaceae bacterium | reverse complement strand
GGGGGCGGTGTCCAATTTGGGTCTTCTATCATTGGCGGCATGCCTGGGTATGCAGGGTTTGGCACCATAGGCGGGTTTTCACCTGTATAGTTAGGGTCTGGAATTGTTACTGGCGGCGGTGTCCAATTTGGGTCTTCTATCATTGGTGGCGTGCCTGGATACGCAGGGTTTGGAATTGCTTCTGGCGGGGTGCCTGGGTCGTGCCCTGGCTGCCCTGCAGGTGGGTTTGGTATCGTTGCCGGCGGCGAAGCGTATGCCATGTAACTAATAGGCATTAAAAACATTGCTAGCAAAAATAAAAATTTCTTCATAGCTTAAAATCTCCCTTTTTATAATTGAGAACCTCTAAAAACGACTTAAAAGGAGTTTTTAGAAAGGTGCACGTTAAAGATAGCCTGTTCTTTGGGCTATCGTGGGTGAACTAAAAACAACTAAAAGGAGTTTTTAAAGACACCCTATTTAATTTTTTTCTGAACTTGCTTTTCTATAAAAGCCACATCTTCTTCATCCATTTCTGCAATTAATGCATCTATTGTATCTTGTAAAACTTTTATTCTTTCTTCTTCTGTGGGAGCTCTAAGAGCATAAACGAGAGGATATAGCCTTCTTCGCTGCTCTGCTACTAGTTCTTTATTGCTAATGGAAGCCATTTATACTTCTCCTTTCATCCATAAATACAAAATTTTTTTAATTCTATTATACCACATACGTGTTACAAATATATTACTTATAGAAAATATTTAAAAAACTTTGTAAACAAATATAATTCCAGAGCAAGAAGTGCCTATTTTGAATATTAAATCTTTACAAAATGGTATATAAAAATGTATACTTAAATTATACCTCTTTTGACATATTTCAGCTTATTTTAAACGCCAACGATTAAAAAATATAAATTTTTAAAAATTTTTTTAAAAATAGGGGTGAAAAACAGGCTGTTTTTGTGGAAATATATGAGGTTTAAAAAAATTTTTGAAATTATAACATTGCAAAACTTATTTTAAAAAAGCGGTGATTAAAATAAATTTGGGCAAGTGTAATTTTGAAAAAAACTATACATAGGAGGGCTTTAAAAATGTTTGAGCTTAAAGATGATTACACAGCTAGGGTAGAGAAAGTTGGCGACACGGTTAGGTACTTAATTTCATTTACAGATTCAGAGGGTAAGTTCCATGAGACAGAAATTAGCTATGCTCTTTTTGAATACCACATAAAGTATAATAGGAGCAATCGCAAATACAAGCGTAGAGATGAAAGGTATATGGAATATTCAAAACTCTCAAATGAGCAGCTGTATGAAAGAGCAGCAAACAAACCAAAAAAGATAGAAGATTTAGTGTTACTAAATTTAGATATAGATGCAGTGTTTGAAGAAATTGAAAATCTTAGTGCACTGCAACGCAAAAGATTTGAGCTTTATATTTACGACGGCTTAACGCTCAAAGAGATTTCAGTGTTAGAAAATTGCACTATATCTTCTGTTCACCGCTCTATCGAAAGAGCAAAGGAAAAAATTATTAAAAAATTAAAGGGGTGAAAAGAGGGCTGTTTTTGTGGAAATAGGTGAGGGAGTATTAAAAGATAAATTTTTATCTTTTAATAAATTCTCAAAACTCACTGCAGGAGTTTAGCAACAAGAAATAAAAACCTACCGGCAAGGTGGGAAAAAAACTATTATAAAAAAGGAGAAACAGACTATGGCACAAATAACACCAGTAAGAGGGGTAAACAGAATATTATTAATGAGACCATTCTCATTACGCCACCAAGTAACAGCGGGCCGCATGGCTTTTCAAACTAACCACGAAAAATCTATCACGAGAGATGCAGAATCAACTATAACGAAAGACGGCAATATTCACTCTCTTTCAGAAGTTGTTGTTGAATATTCATTAACGACTCTTATGGCTCACAACGATGAAGTGAGAGCTAAAATGTATGAAGGCTTCTTAAATGGCGAGCTTATAGAACTTTGGGACATAGACAAAACTGAAGAAGTAACACCTGGAAGCAACCAATTTTTAGCTACTTATTTCCAAGGCTATATTACAGAGTGGAGTGAAACAGCAGGGGCTGAAGATAGTGTAGAAATTTCTTTATCTATTGCTGTTAATGGCTCTGGTGTGCGTGGAAATGCAACACTAACTGAAGACCAAGCTACAGTTGTTCAATATGAATTTGCAGACACTATAGTAGCTGTTTAAGAACTAGCTTCTAGTTCCCAATTAAGAAAAAAGATTATAATACTTAGCTGAAAAGTTTTATTTTCGCAAAACAACGTGCTCAGATAATATAATTTTTTATCTTTCAAAATATTTAACATATCTATTCTAGCTACTAATTACCCAAAGCCAAGATTTTACTAGCTAGAATAGATATGGCTAAAAGAAAGGAATTGATAAGTAAAATGAATTTAACGATAGCAAATAAAGATTATAAGCTATATTTCGGGTTAGACTTTATAGCCCACCTAGACGACAAATACTACATAGAACAAAATGGCTTTAAACTAGGGCAAGGGCTAACATATGCTATTGCTCAAATTGAACTTGCAAACCCTATTATTTTACCAACTTTAATAAAAGCAGGAACCGTTACAACTAATACGCCAAAAGAAGAAGATATTAAAAACTTCATAGAAAACGAAACAGATATTGAGGTGTTAATGGAAGATTTTTTGCAATCATTCGCCAAATCACCGACGACCCGTTTCGCAATGAAGAAACTAGGCAAGCTAACAGATTAGGCGAGCGTGAAAAAGCTGAAAAATTAAATGAACTAAAATATAACGAAGAAAACAATAGCCACACCGATAGTGCACGCTCTATAGACGATATAAAAATAGAAATTATGAGATATTGCAAAATATATGACCCTATAAAACTAGGGCGTATTACTTTAAGGCATTATTTTTTAATGATGAATGCTGCTAAACTTTCACTCTTTGATAAAGAAAGAGATTTACACGCCTTAGCTTGGCTTAATGTGCAGGCGAAGGCTACTAAACAGCGTGGCAAAAAGACTGTTCCTTATTTCAAAAGCTTTGATGAATTTTTCAAACATCCAGAAGATGATAAGAAAAAAGTTATGAATAAGCAAGACGAACAAAAATATGACGCTTTGAAAGAGAAAGTGCTTAGAGCGAACTTAAAAAATAGGTCTGAAAAACAGACTTAAATATATCTAATTTTAAAAAATTTTTCTTACGATAAAAATTACGCTGCTTCGCTGAAAAATGAGTATTTATAGGTGCTCAATTCTAACTAATTTCAGCTTTCTAAAAAAAATGAATGAAAGGATATATGCTTTATATGCAGCTTTAAAAAGAGGGCAAAAAATATGCAAAATAGGCATTTTTGATTTTTAGAATTATTCTTAGCAGTATAATTTTTTTATCTATGGTGAATTCCCGCTATTTTAGCGGGAAGTTGCTTATGTCTCTTAGCCCTTAAATAGAAAAATAAAAAAAGCCAAAAATGGCAAGAAAGGAACTTAAAAAATGGCACTTAAAATAAACTTAGAATCAACAGTGATACCAATAGAAATTGGTGATTTAAAATTTGAAATAAACGTTACAGACGAAAATTATAGTGTGTTTAATCAAGTGTTTTCAAAATTTTTAGAAGATATAGAAAGTTTGAGTGAAGCAGAAACTGAAGACTTGGAATTAATAAAAGAAAAGCAAAAGTTAGTTTATGATGCACTGCTTGGCGAGGGAGCTTTTGAAAAGATTTATGCTATATCACCGAGTGTTATAGTTACAACAGGTGTGCTCACAAAAGTTATAGAGCATTTAGAAGCAGAAGTTTCAAATAGGCTGGATGCGAAAAAAGGCAAAAATCAAGTTAAAAAAAGTGTAAAGAGTAATAAAGTTATTTAAGAGATTATTTAAAAATTTGGTTGATTGTCAATCTATTTTTTTTCCTCTTCTTGTTCTTTCTCACAGCGAGGATTTTTTTCAGCTCTTCGCTCTGAAAAAAATCCTCTATGCTCCCTCACCTA
>WRFW01000073.1 GCA_009787435.1 Defluviitaleaceae bacterium | reverse complement strand
GCTGGCAAATCTGGAATTCTACCATTTGCTCTAATAGGCACTTTCCCTATTGTGCGAAAAGCTATTGTACCATCGTTACTTGCAAAAACAAAATTTTGAGTTGGCGATGGTAAATCTCTAGCTGCTTCTTCAAACTCTTCCCAGTTTGTGGCACGGTTAAAGCCTAGAACAGCATCTAACTCAGCTGTTTTGCTATGAGCTGTCCATCTTAGGGAAAGTTCTGTCTCTCGGTTTTCATAGTTTGCAAGCGTGCTAACTATAGGTCCGTTCCTAGTTATTATAATTTCAAAATCGATTGGCTCGCCACCGTCTACATAAATACGCTCGCTGAGCACTGTTGCTTCTTCCCATTCATCTTCAAATAAAAACTGGTGTGGGTTTTCGGGGTTTCTTAGCTCTATAAATAAATCTTGAACGTCTGGACCTGTGTTAGTAACGCCCCATGAAATATAAGGGTTATGCCCTAAAACAACGCCAGGCGTTCCTGCAACAGAAACACCATTAACATTAAAATTGCCGCCTTTTAAATGATTATGATACCAAATTGATGGGGTGGCAAGGGAAAGGTGTGGGTCATCTGCAAGCATAGGAAAGCCTGTTGCTGTTCTATCACCGCTTATTACCCAGTTGTTGCTGCCATTAAATTCATTTGGCAAATAGTCTAAAATGTTACTAAAAAGCCCTTGTATTTGCAATTGTTCATCTGTTAAAACAAATGGACCTGCCGAAGTTCTACTTGTGTTAATTGGAAAAAGCTCTAATGCTTTTTCTTCGCTAAAATTTTGAATTAAATACGCACGGAAAGCTTGCCCTTCCCAATGGCCGGCTAAATCATAAGCTTTTAAATTTACTAAGGTTAGCGTATCATAAACTGTCCAAGGCTCTGGAGTATACCTTAAAACTCCAAACTCGACAGGCAAATTATTATTTGAGATAGCTTTTTCTATGAAAGCATTTATACCTTGAACGTACCAATTTATAATATTTATCGTCTCTTCTGAGTGAACAGGCAAAGATTTTTCAGCATAATATCTTAACAAAAGTGTACGGAAATATCTATCTTGATTAATAGCAATTTCGCCGAACACTTCGGCAAGCCTGCCGCTCGCTTGTCTTCTAGCTAAGTCCATTTGAAAAAGCCTATCTTGTGCATGAATGAAGCCTTGGGCTAAAAATAAATCTTTATCGCTTTCGGCTTCTATATGGGTTGTGCCATGTTCATCCCTAGTAACTGTTACTTGGTATGCTAGCCCCTCTAATGTAAGAGTTCCTGTAATTTGTGGAAGCCCGCTATTTGTAAAATGGTTTAAGTAAATTATACCTAAGCCTAATATTAATACAATACTTGCCAAAATTCCAAAAATGAGTTTTCTTTTATTTGCTAGTTTTTCATTTTTAAAAAAATTTTTCATTTGTAGTTATTCCTGCTTTCTTTCGTATATCTTTTTAGTTGTTCCCATTTTTCGGCTAGCTTCGCTAGTTTCTAATTTTTAGAACGCTAGCTAAATTGAAGCTTAAAATGGGGTTAGAAATTAATATGGCAATAGCCATTAGGATTTTTTTCTAAATAATCTTGGTGGTACTCTTCTGCTCTATAATAACTTTCAATCGGCAACACTTCAGTTACTATAGGAAATATGTAGTTTGGCTGCTGCTCTTTTATAAAATTTTCTGCAATATGTTTTTGTGTATCATTTACATAGTAAATGCCTGTTCTATATTGTGTGCCTATGTCCCCTGCTTGGCGATTTAGAGTAGTTGGGTCTATTATTTTGAAAAACTCTTTTAACAAGTCTTCAAAAGAAATTTTTGTGCTATCATATAAAACTTTTACCGTTTCTGCAAAGCCTGTGTGCCCTTTGCAAAGCTCTTCATAAGAAATAGGCTTATTTTCAAATCCATTTGCATAACCAGACTCTGTGCTATATACGCCGATAATACGCTCTATATAAGCATCTACACCCCAAAAGCAGCCACCAGCCAAATATATCTCTTTTAAATTGGCTTTATCAAATTCCAAACCTTTATTTTTATTTTCTGGCAACATTTCTTAGTAACCTCCTAAAGTTTTTCTTCATAATATAGTATAGCATATTACCCCTCTTTTGGCTATAGTTTTTTTAACCACTTGCAATAGGGCATAATAAGAAAAAGCTTACGCTGCTAAATAAAACTCCAAAAATCAACTTGGCTAGTAAGCCTTTTTTAACCACTTGAAGTGGGACATACTTAGAAAAGCTCAAGCAAATTTAAATTATTAACGCATAAGAAATTTTTTCATGCTGCTATACAAAATATTGTCTAGTTCTTGACTATGTTTGTTTAATTTAAAAATTGCATATGCTTCCAAGTCTATAGTTTTATTTTCGTTTAAATAGTTACAAAGTTCATCAATTATTTTCACACGGTTTTTTTCAAATATTATTTTTTTTAATTTTTTTTTCAATTTTTCATTGCCATTAGTAATGGGATTTTTTAAAAATACTATTTCCTCTAAAAGAAAAACGATTACGTATATTGTGGATGCCGTTAGCTCTAATTCTATTTTCCTATTTTTATAAACGACTTTAATCATCGTTAAGTATATGAAACACAGCTTTTTCAATATTCATGTTGAATTTTTTTAAAGATTATGGTATAATCATAAAGCATGAAAAAACCACCTTTGGTAGATTTTAATTGGGCATCTCTAAAAACTCCCTCTAGTTGTTTTTAGTTCACCAAAGATAGACCTAAAAACAGGCTATCTTTAAAGGCACAATCAAAAACCCTTAAGTTTTTAAGGTATTCTATATATAGGAGCAATTAAATGAGATTATTAGTATTTAATACGATAGCAACAATTTTACTCTTAGTTATGAACTATGAGGAAGCTTACGCAAGCGGCACAATAAGAATAGGGCTTGAAAGCAGGTATTTAAACGCTAGCACTGTGTCTGTAAGCGGCCCTGTTTATGTTGAGGGGGTTAGGCTAAACGGCTATATCGAAATTAGAGTTGGCACTTATTCTGAAACCCACATACAACTTTTTCATAATGGAAATTTATTTTTCGCCAATAGACACACACCTTTTATAATAACACCTGTAGATGAAAATGGTATATACATAAGAGGAAGAAGATATAGAGGAATTATAGAAATAGGCCGCCAAAGACCAGGGCACGGCATAACCCCTGTAAATATTGTTAATTTTGAAGACTATTTAAAATCGGTGGTGCCCTCTGAAATGCCTGCAAGCTGGCATATGCAGGCACTTATGAGCCAAGCAGTTGCCGCTAGAACTTTTGCTATGTATCGCAGGGGCAGCCATAACCACTTAGGATACGAACTTTGCGACACCGTATTTTCGCAAGTATATAATGGCATAGGCTTTGAACACCCAAGAACTACAGAAGCAGTATTAGCAACAAGAGGGCGTATAATAACATTTAACGGAGCGCCTATATTAGCTGTTTATTCATCTTCAACCGGCGGGTTCACAGAATCAAGTGAATATGTTTGGCTTGAAGCTGTTCCATATTTAAGAGCTGTGCCAGACTTATATGAAACAGGCGGTTTAATATGGGATAGAGCTTTCACTAGAGAACAAATACAACAAGCAACGCCTGTAGCCGCAAATATTGGGCAAATAACAGCTATAGGAATAAACGGACGCACCCCAGGCGGGCGTGTATTAGCTTTAAATATATATGGGGAATATGGAACACACACAATAATGAGAGAGCAAATACGTTCATTTTTTGCCCCTATAGGCGGAAGTCTACCGGGTAGAATGTTTCAATTTGATAACCCAATTGGACCGCCCCAAGGAAGTATAACAGTGCCGCCAGCTAATGAACAACCACCGCAAACACCACCAGAAAACTTGCCACCAAATGAACAACTACCGCCTAGCCATAGACAAGTTTTTGCTGTTGGACAAACTGGCAATGTATATGAAATGCCTGAAACCTTTTATGCAATAGGGACTGCCGGTGTACACCCTGTTAATTCAGGGGGGG
>WRFW01000072.1 GCA_009787435.1 Defluviitaleaceae bacterium | reverse complement strand
TAGACGGGGTAGACACAGGCGTTGCTGCTCAAGGTCCGGCAGGGGCTGAACCAGTAATAACTGTAGGTTCAGATGGCACTTGGTATGTAGATGGAGTTAGCACAGGTGTAACAGCCCAAGGTGCAGTTGGTCCACAAGGCCCAGCGGGTCCAGAGCCAGTAATAACTGTAGGCTCAGATGGCACTTGGTATGTAGATGGAGTTAGCACAGGTGTAACAGCTCAAGGTGCAGTTGGTCCACAAGGCCCAGCGGGAGATACAGGCCCAGCAGGTCCTGCAGGCACAAACGGCACAAATGGTGTAAACGGAACAGGGGCAATACTTACTTTTGATAGCGGAAGCTACACTATTCCAGGTGTGCCGCCAGTTTTAACTTTAAACACTGTTGTAGGAAACCTTGCAAATACTAGCGTTTATATTGGTGCTTCTATGTGGGGCCCTCAAGTTTCAGCATTAGGCGCTGCAATTTCATTAGATAGCACAGGCATTCCACCATGGCCAATGAAAGTTACAAAAGGCGGAAGTATTACTGAGTGGGCAGCATCTTTTGAATCTATAGCAGCAGCAGGTATTAACTTAGCAGTTCTTGACCCGCTTGGTATACTCGGTTTAACTAACCCAACTGTTAATGCTTCTCTTCTTCATGCACCAGCTTTAACTTCTTCACCAGAAGCTTTAGGCGATTTAAACTTCACAGTAATAGATACTATTAATTTAGGTGAAATTCCACTAGTTGGTGTATTCTCAGCTTACACAGGCGACCATACACTAGCAACACCAGTTACTATTAATGCAGGCGACTATTTAATGGTTCAATTCTACATTAATTCAAGCTCTGCATTAACAGTTGCAGTTTCTGTAGATGGTTTCCATGCACAAGCGAGCGTAGCAATATCATAGGTGTTGTAAAAATGCGTTTATACTTCGTCAGTTAGTCAATTAATTTTCAGTCATTTACTGAATTAAACTCCTTTAATTAATTGTCTAACTTCCTTTTCTAAACGTATTTTTAAGAACACCTATTAAGCAAGAAGATTAACTCAATTTTTCCACAGGTGAATAATTAAAGGCAAAACTGCAAACTCTATTTATGATAAGAATACTTTTTTAGAGGAGAAAGAACTATCATGAATAAAAAATATTTAGTTTTGCCTTTAGCATTAATTACTATCGGAACAAATGCATTTGCAGCTAGCCCTAATACTGGATTGCCATCAGATTTAGGAAACCCATCTTTTCAAAACAACTACAACAACAGTAATTATGGAACCCGTGAGCATAGAAACTATGGTTACGGTACAACAACAGACGGGTATAGAAGAAATCATAACTATAGAACCCGTGAGCGTGAAAATAGAACTTATGAGCAAGGCACTTACAAATATAGAAACGACCAATATAAAAACCGTGAATACAAAAATAAAAATTATGAAAACTATAAACAATATAACCCTACAATCTCTTTAAACCAAGCTATGGAATTAGCCTATCAAGACCTGTCAAATAGAGGTGTAACCGCTGTCTTCCGCAAAGATTATGGTATAGATTATCACAATGGCAGGTTAGCTTGGAAGCTTAAATTTAGACCGTTGGAAAACACCAATAGAGGGGAAATAACGCATTATATAGATATTCACACAGGCGAAATTATTAATTTCGGTTGGGATGGTATGTAATTAAAAAAGGGCAATTAAGTTTGCCCTTTTTTGTTATATTTTAAAATTAATTTGAAGCATCATTTAGCTTGCCCTTGAAAAGCTCAAAGAATGGTTATCTTTAATGCACCTTTCTAAGTCCTTGGCATTTTTAAAAGACACCCATTAAATATTACAAATCTATCATGTTTTTAATAATATCTTCTAAGCTTTCTCTTTTTCTAATTAATTCTAGGCTGCCATCTTCTCTTATTAAAACTTCAGCGGGTCTCGGTCTGTGGTTATAATTTGAGCTCATTGAATAGCCATAGGCACCTGCATCTAATATTGCTATAATATCTTCTTCTTTTAAATTTAAATATCTTTCTTTTGCGATATAGTCCCCAGACTCGCATTGGTTTCCAACTATATTTATTTCTTCTTTTATATTTTCAGCTTCTGAGTTGTTTGATTGTCTATAAATCTCAATATCATGGTGGGCATCATATAAAGTTGGGCGGGCAAAAACAGAAAAGCCAACATCTGTTCCGGCATATTTTATTTCCCCATTAGTTTTTATAGAATTTACAGTTCCAAGCACAATGCCGCATTCCGCCGCTATATATCTGCCTGGCTCTATCATAAATTTTATATTTTTTCCATAGCTTTCTTTAAATTCATTCATATAACTTTCTAAGAGCTGCTTTAATACTTCTAAATTAAGGGGTTTTTCGCCATTTTGTTTATTATAAGGTATTGCGAAGCCGCCGCCTAAATCTATAAACTCTAAATCTTTAAATTGATATGCTATGTTCAAAAGTTCTTTAACGCCGTCTATATATAAATCTCCCCAATTTTGCGAACCTATGTGGTGATTTATGCCAACTAATTTTAAGTTATATTTTTTTAAAATTTCTTTAATTTGTGGAATATATTCAGGCATTATTCCAAATTTTGTTCCATCACCGCCAGTTATAACTTTTTCATGGTGGCCGCCGCCAATTCCAGAATTAAAACGAATAGCAACATTGCTGCCTTTTGCTATTTTTCCATAAGTTTCTAATTGAGAAATAGAGTCTACACTTATTAAAATACCTTTTTCTATAGCAAATAGCATTTCTTTTGCAGAAATATTGTTAGCTATAAATATAATTTCATTTGGTAAAAATCCCGCTGCCATTGCCGCTACAATTTCCCCCGAACTGCTAACATCTGCACAAAGCCCCTCTTCTCTCGCTATAGATAAAAGTGTTAAATTTGTGTTTGCCTTTATCGCATAATTTACTTGAAAATTTTCATAGCTTACTATATTTTTCATATCTTTGCATTTTTGCCTAAATATATTTTCATTGTAAACGTATAGCGGGCTTTCATATTTTTCTATTAAATTTTTTGGTTCGTGCCCTGCATAAAAATTTAAATTTTCAGTTACATTTATAGTTTCCCCTTTTGGTAATGCTTTCATTTGTTCTCCTTTTTTATATTATTTTGCTTCTTAAAGTTCCCTATGTTTAAAAATGCCTTAGTTATGTTTTTTCAAATTTAAAAACGCTTTAGCTTTGCTTTTTCAAAATTAAAATATAGCTTAGCTATATTCCTTTTATTAATTTATCGTGCACTGCATTTGAAGCAATTTTTTCATCTTCTTCGTCTATTAATACCGATATTTTAATCTCAGAAGTTGAAATTAAATGAATATTAACACCAACGTCATAAAGGGCTTCAAACATACTGGCACTAACACCTGGCTTGCTTGCCATTCCCGCACCAACTACCGAAAGCTTTAATAGGCCAGTCTTTTTATTTATAATCTCAAAGTCTAAAAAATCTCTGTTTTTTTCTAAAATCTCAATAGTTTCTTTTGCGTCTTTTTCTTTAACTGTAAAGCTTATATCTTTTCTTGAACCTTTTCCAATAGTTTGCACTATAACATCTACAATTATGTTTTTCTTCGCAATTAGCGAAAATAGTTTGAATGCCGCACCAGTATTGTCTTTTATTCCTATAACGCTTATTTGTGCAACATCTTTATCAACTGCTAAGCCCGAAATTATCGTTTTTTCCATAGTGTTCCCCTTTATTATCGTTCCCTCTTTATCAAATTCTAAGCTAGAGCGTACTATTAGCGGTAAATTATATTTTTTTGAAAGTTCCACACACCTATTATGAAGCACTTTAGCACCTAAGCTTGCAAGTTCTAACATTTCATCATAATCTATTTCTTTTAACTTCTTAGCATTTGGCACAAGGCGGGGGTCTGCTGTGTATACCCCGTCCACATCGGTATATATTTCACATAATTCAGCATTTAAAGCGCACGCTAATGCAACTGCTGTAGTATCTGAGCCGC
>WRFW01000071.1 GCA_009787435.1 Defluviitaleaceae bacterium | reverse complement strand
ATATGGCAAAATAATAGACTATTTGTTCCAACGAGAACGATAGCCGAAGTATTAGGGTTTAATGTTAACTGGAATGCTGAAAATGCATTAGTAACTTTAACGCCTGTGAATTACTAAATTGGGCATATTTAAAATTTGCTTGAAAAATTTTTAAGAAGCTTAGCCAAGGTGATGATTTGGTATTGTTACACTTGGGCATTTTTAAAAACGACCAAAGGTAGTTTTTAGCTTACCTTATAATAGCTTAGCAACTATATTTTAGTTAAAAAACTTCTTTCAATCTATTATCTAAAAATTTACAGATATAATAGGTTTGTATATCCTTAAAATAAAAACACCTAATAGCACTAGCCGCTATTAGGTGTTTTTATTTACAATAGTATTACTATTTATGATTTTTCAAACACCATTCCCCATATTGTGATATAATATTTACTGTGAACAACATACTACAGCTATATATAAATAAAAATTTGAGGGGAACAAAATATTTTATGAAGTTAAAATCTAGTTCAAAATTCACTTGGGCACTAGTCGCTCTATTAGGCACAACTACAGTCTATGCAAATGCACCAACCGTTTTTCCTATACCAAATTATGAATCGGTTCGCTATTCTTCAAATACATACAGCGGTGCTAGCACAAGCTTTAGAGTAAATGAGACAGTTTTACCATATATTGAAGCGCCACAAGCAGAAATTACAATGGTAACAGGCACAGGCAATACACTAATTATACAAGCAACAAGCGAAATAACAGCAGTTGAGCATTTCGTTATAGAAGCTGATGAGGAAAGCGGAGCTGCTCCTAGGCTCGTTTTAGATATTATGAATGCTGAAAATAGCTTGCCAGAAAATTTTTCTATAGGGCTTACAAATGTATTTTCAGTTAGAACTAATGGGCATGAAGCATACAATTTAACACGTATAGTTTTTGATATGCACCAGCTAAGAAATTATGATATATCTTTCTCAGAAGATAGAACACAAATTATAATAACCTTTGAACAAAATGAAATACAAGCAATATCTATAAATCCTAGGCAAGGCTATGATTTACTATCTATAAGGGGGCTTTGGTCTCCAACGATTACTTTAAGCCAGCATTTAGATAGATACATGAGAATAGCTATAGATGGAAATGGTTCTTCTATAACTAGTATTGCTAAGGGGTTAGAAAGTGTAGACTTTAGGTCAACAAATTTAAGGTTTATAACAGCCGCCCACTATGTAGACGGGTATTTAATATTTTCTATAAACGATAGCATAAATTATGAAGTATCCCACATAGGCGATGAAGTTTTAATTAGAATTTTGCCACCATCTTTTAGAAACATAACTATAGATAGGGAAAATAACAATTTGCTTCTTAATACAGAAATGCCACTTCAATTTACACACGTTCATGATTATCACAACAATAGAAATGTGTTCACATTAAATGGTGATTTTAGTAGTGAATTTGGCTTTGGAAGAATTCCTTTTTTCGGCGACTATGTAGATTTTATTGATATAGTTCACTATGCAGGTGCAACCCACTTCATTCTTAACGATAGCCGCCACATATCTTCAGCAAGGTTTATACAATCTTATGAGGGAGGCTTTGCAATACTTAGCCGCCACCCTCGTGATTTATATGATTTTGTAGTTGTTTTAGATGCAGGCCATGGCGGGCACGACCCAGGAGCAATAAGGGGAACTATCACAGAGTCTCACTATGTTTTATATATAAACAATAGAGTTTATTCATTAATTAATGCACATCAAAATATACGTGCTTTTGCAACCCGGACTACCGATGTTTTTGTTCCATTAGTAGAGCGGGCTAGCTTCGCAAACAACGTTGCAGATTTATTTGTATCTATACATGTGAATGCTTTTACTCGCTCAGATGTGAATGGCACAGAAACTTTTTACTTACCAAGGTATGATGAAAGCAATTTCCCTATCTCAAGAAATAGAGTTGCAAATATATTTCATAGAAATTTATTAACCAACTTAGGCTTAAATGATAGAGGAGTGAGACAGGCTAATTTTTCAGTTCTTCGAAACACAACTATGCCATCGGTACTTTTAGAGCCAGGGTTTATTTCTAACCCGAGAGATTATTCTGTGTTAGCGAGCCAAACCGGGCGTAATACTTATGTGCAAACAATATATCAATCAATAATTCAAGTTATGAACGAAATAAGATAAGTAAATGATTATCTCTAAAAACTGCTAAGCTTTTCATAATAATAGTACGTTAAAGATAGCCTATTCTTTGAACTTTTTAAGGACAAGCTAAAACGGCTTAAGGAAGTTTTTAGAGATACTAAAAATATTTAAGCTATGAATTTGAAATAATTTGAGCATATAAAAAAACTCTTTTTGGGAAAATTAATTTTAAATACTCAAAAGGAGTTTTTTATATGAAAAAATTAATGTTTTTGCCAATATTGCTTTGCAGTTTTTTCTTCGTTGATATTGTTTATGCAGCTCCGCTTTTTGGAAAGACAATTATAATAGATGCAGGCCATGGAGAATTTGACCCAGGCAAGGTAGCCGCTAGAAAAACATTAGAAAAAGATATTAATTTAGAAATAGCCCTTAAGTTACAAGCAATACTTGAAACGAACGGTGCATACGTTTTAATGATGCGAAATGAAGATGAAGCATTAGGGCAAACAAAAGATGCAGACATGGCAGGCAGGCGTTATTTAGCAAACATTAGCCATGCAGATATGCTAGTAAGCGTTCACCAAAATGCTTTTGAAAATTCCCAACCAGTGGGGCCTATGGTGTTTCACTATAGCGAAGATAGTTTAGAGCTTGCAAAAAGTATACAAGATAGCCTTAATAATCATTTACAGAGAAGCGGGGGAAGAAAGCCAAAACAAAATAAAAGTTACTTTATTTTAAGAACTACTACACTTCCTGCTGTTCTCGTTGAATGCGGTTTTTTAACTAACAGTTGGGATTTAGATTCATTAAGGCAAGAAGACTATCAAAAGAAAGTTGCTTTCGCCATTTATGAGGGAATTTTAAATTATTTTGATAGCTAATTAAAACAAAAAACACCTAATGAATAAAAAATGAACTGCACCCCTCCATTGAACCGTGATTTTTTTATTATATCACGTGTCCAACTTTTGGGTTGAAGTTCAAAATTTACATTAGGTGTTTTTATTTTAAATATACGCAAGTGTATTACAAGCCAAGGCAAATATATCGCTCACTAGTTAGAAAGTAGTTTTAAAAAAGTTCGCTAAATAAAATATAGTGCCTTGCTGTTATAGGAAAATTGCTTCGCATTTCTGGTAATATAAATTATTAAAAAGTAGTTGAAAAATTGTTAAATTTCGTTTATAATATAGCTATATCAAAAACCATTCCTAAAAGGAGGCAACACTAACAATGAAAAATCCAGAAAAAGCGAAATACCAACTTAATAAACCGCTTGTAGAACATATTTTCACAGCTGACCCATCAGCACACGTTTTTAACGACAAAATTTATATTTACCCATCACATGATTTGCCGCATGAAGATGAAAGCAACGACAATGGCGACCAATATCAAATGCAAGATTATCACGTATTTTCTATAGAAGATATAAACGACCCGCATGGAACAATTAAAGACCATGGGCAAGTTTTACACATGAAAGATGTGCCATGGGTTTCTAAACAAATGTGGGCACCAGATGCAGCTCATAAAAATGGGAAATATTATTTATACTTCCCTGCAAGAGATAAAGATGGTATATTTAGAATAGGTGTAGCCGTTGGCGATAAGCCAGAGGGCCCTTTTAAACCAGAAGCCGATTATATTAAAGGCAGTTATAGTATAGACCCGGCAGTGTTCGTTGATGATGATGGAAAAGCTTATTTATACGTTGGCGGGCTTTGGGGTGGTCAATTAGAAAAATGGCAAACAGGTGAATTTAAAGCAGATATACCACCAAATGAGCCAGGCGAGGGTAAAGCATTGCTTCCTTTAGTA
>WRFW01000070.1 GCA_009787435.1 Defluviitaleaceae bacterium | reverse complement strand
TGCAAAGTTTCTATTGAAGAGTTAGAATTATTAGGCACACCAAAATAATATTTAGCACCGCCGGCTTTAAAATCAGCAGTTAAAACAGTTTCAAAATGGCTTGCCATTCGTTTTGAAAATTCCCAATCGGTTTCTCTATATTGCATTGTGAAACCTGGAATGGATTTATCTGCTTCTTTCATTATAAAAGCACCCGAGGGGTAGGCGGGTGTGTAAGTAGATAAAATGTCGCTATAAGTGAGGCTAGGTTCTTGCCAAGTGCGTGTATGAAGTGAGACGTCCATTAAGCAAGTGCCAGTTTTAGCTTCTACTGTTATTACTTTAAAATGGTCATCTGATTCTATTTCTACGCCAGTTATAACACCATCAAACCAGATTTCATGAAGACCTTCATGATTAGTAATAAATATTTTCATAGGGGACGCTTTGAAAGCCAATGCTAAATATTCTTGCTCTTTATCTTCATGGATAGTACCTTTTAAAGTTACTGTGCCATGTTCGTTAACTTCTTGATGGGCTTTTAACTCATGAAGATGTAATATTTCAAAAGGTTCTATTTTTAAGTTATCTTCTCTCATAGATTGTTTCCTTTCTTAGGGAATATTCCCACTAATTTTTTATGATTTTCGTGTTTTTTATGCATTCAAGAGAGGGCTTTTTCCACTCATTAATTTCACGCATTGGGCAATTAAATGTTCCGAAAAAGATTTTGCTTTCAAATTCTGCTATAAATGTTATGTTATAAATTTGTTCGTCTATCCCGAACGTGTTATAATCAAACCAAGCTATATTTAAAGTATTTTCTTCTTCTGAATTTAAAAGACCATCGCTATAAAAATCGGAAGCGGGGTTAGTAGCTTTAATAACCCCTTTAATTTGTTTCATAGCGTCTTCTACTTCTGTTTTTTTAATGGGCTCGTTTATAATGCTATAGCCAAAAGTTACAGAAGAATCTTTATTGCTCAAAATATGTTCGGGTCTGCCTTCGGCTGGGTATTTAAGCTTTGCTATTTCTTCCGATATATATTCAAAGTAAGAGGGTATTTTAGTTACAATTTTGCCATTAAATAGTTCCAAATCTTTAAAGTTTATTATTTGGTTATGGATATACGCACCATCGTTCATTATATCTCTATCTAACTTTTGGTTATGGTTTATTAAATCGATTATTTTTTCGTCTATTTTATCTGCCATATTTTAAACTTCTCCCGCCATAGCATTTCTTATTATTATCTCGTCTTCATATGCTCTAGGTTGGTGCTCTATTTGTTCATTGTTTTGCCCTGAATCTATGGGAAATATCATTCCTCCGCAAACGCAAGGCAAAACAGAAGCAAGTGTAACGGCGGCATAGCTTTCTGTGCCTATGTTTCTTATATCTCTAGGAACGCTCCCCTCGCTAGGTGGCAAAATGCCTCTGCCGCTTCTTGGGCCTTTTGAGCCATCGTTATCATAGATTCTAGTTTTTTTGTGGGTATTCATCCAAAAACTTGCTATTTGAGGCATACAAGCAGGGCCTCGAACGTTTTGACCTGTGCCCTCACCATATTCATCTTGCAACTCTAAGCGGACAGTTCTAGCACCAGCAGGGGGATTAGGAGCCTGGCAGACTCCGAAGCTAGAAATGTTAAAACCTTCACTTCCCTCGCCTGGTTTGCAATCTTTTTCGTGAATCATCGGGTGTCTTCCCTCTGCGTGGTTAGTGGCAAGCTCGCCGCCTTTGGTTATATAAACGCCATGGCAAATTGGCAAATTTAGTTTTCTAGTGTGTGTGCCATATGTGCATCTTAGCCTAGCACCTCTAACTAAATAAGGGTCTGGAAAAGGGACATCTGCTAGCTCTTCTACGCTGTCTATGCCCCATTCTTCCGGTATTTGACCATTGTAGCAGTTTAAGGATTTTACGAGGTCTTTTTGGAAGTATTTATCTCTTTCGTTTGTGAAGTTGGTAACGGCTTCATCTATACTTATACTGCCATCTGCTGTTTGTATAGATATGTTTTCTTCGTTTCCTAGAAATTCTCCGTGGCTGGATAAAAAACGCTGTCCATCCTCAGTAGTTCTTAAATGTGGATTATTATCGCTTCTCTTGTTGTCTCTTTCATTTATACGATTTTCAATCTGGCCTAGCGGGCTTGCGTTCCACATTGCACTCATTACATTTCCTGCTTCTTCTCGTGTGTCAGATAGTGAACTCATAATTTACCTCCTTTTATAAAGAAAAATTCGCATCCAGTGGGCAGAGTTGCCTCGTCTAATGCCTTTCACTTTGCCTGCTTTTGTGTACGCATAGCTTTTGGTTACGCCATCATAGCCTGTTTCAGCGATAACTTTAGCTACTGTACACCTTCTAAGTAAGTAGAACATCCTTCAAAAATAAGTTTATCACATTCAATTTTAATTGTTGATTTATGACTTGAATGCGTAATAGAAAAAATCGGAATATCTAAGTTATCATTATTTAGTAATTTAACAGACAAATTACCGTAATCTGTTTTTTGCCATCCATTCACATTTATATCATGACAGAATGTATTTAGATTAATAGCTATTACTTCATAATCTACTCCCCATTTTCCCCATTTACTAACTTCTGTTGATGGCTTTTGCTTTGTGTGTATACTAATTCTTAATCCCTGTCCTAAATTAAATGATATAGAACCTATAAGAACAGGTTCATTCAAACCATCTGGAAATATTCTTTCTAAAAAAATATTTTGATAAATAGCTTCTTTTATATTAATGTTCATTTATCACCTCGGAAAATTATAGTGTCCTCTAGTTCCTGGAAAACTCCCTGTATCTAAGTTATCCCAAGGTCTAACATTAAAATGAGGTTCTAATCCATGACCAGGTTTTGCATATTGTAGTATCTGAAACGATTGTAAAACAAGCCTGTTTCTTCGTCTTCGTACTGCCCGGGGAATTTAAAAGGCTGGTTGTGTGCTTCGTTGGGTTAAGGCAGTAATGCTTCAATTTCAAGAATTAAATTATCTTCTGAAACATCATAATTATGGAGCGACATATTAAACAACCCTTGCTTCATTTGCGAGATGTTAATCTTAATAAATTTATCTGATGTGTAATCTTCTTCTGCAAATTTAATAAGAATTATTTTAAATTTTTTGAGATTATAATCTAATAAAATAGAAATAGTACTAATAAATTCTTGAATTAAAATTGGTGGCTTATCTTCGTAATGCCAATCTTCAAATTCGCCTATAAATTCATCATGCTTCAATTCAAATATATATTTTTCTGTGTATTTTTCAAGATATTTCTTTTTAACAGTACGTATCTCATCGCTTGATAAAATGCTAAATATTGTTCCTTTAAATAATTCATAAATTTTGCTGTGTATCTCATTAATATCTTCACAGTCAAATGTTAAAAATTGTGTACAATCAAAATTTTCTGCCATCTCCCTACCTATATTTCCCATTAAACAAAAAATCATATAAATGTCTAATATCTCTTGGACCTGGAGAAGTTACTCCTCCGTTAGAAGTTTTAGAACCAACCTGCCCATGAATATTACCATTAGGAGCTACATTTCTAATAGGTTGGTGAACATGTGGCTTTAAGCCTGCATGAGTATCTGCACCAATTCTTTTAAATTGTCCGCCTATATTTCCATTATTGTTATTAAATCCTGCTGAGTTAGTATTTAATGTTACCTCTTTATTAGGAGAAACGTTATTTTTCACAAAGCCGTCAAATGTTCTTTCTCCTGGCTTAGGTACGTAACCCCTTCTTGATAAATCACTATTTGAATTATTATTTTGTGATTTTGGATTTCCACCCGTACATCTCAACCCCCAAGGGTCAATCTGGCTGTTGGTATCATATACATACCCATAAACGGTAGGGTTGCCGCCCGCTAGCCCTATCGGGTCTCTTTGGGTGTATATTCCTTCTTCGGGCATGTAGTATCTGAAGCGGTTGTAGTACAAGCCTGTTTCTTCTGTTTC
>WRFW01000069.1 GCA_009787435.1 Defluviitaleaceae bacterium | reverse complement strand
ACAAGTTGCCATTTTTCCACTGTTAGAGCCCGCCCCCGCCACAACAACTAAAGGCCTTGTAGTTTCTATGTAATCATTTTTGCCAAAGCCATCTTCGCTCATTATGTGGCTAATATTAGTTGGGTAATCTTTTATAAAGTGATGCATATAAACTTTTAAGCCTAGCTTTTCAAGCCTTACCCGAAAGCGTAAACTTGAATTTTGACCCGCAAAGCGTGTTATTACTACACTGCTAATATAAAGCTCGTTAGTGCGAAGCTTGTTTATAAATTGAATTAAATTTTCGCTATAGCTTAGCCCATAATCACCCTCTATTCTATTTTGGTCTATATCTTCGGCATTTATAGCAAGCACAACTTCAACTTTATTGCCAAGCTTTTTTAAAAGGCTTATTTTTATATCTGGTTCAAAGCCTGGCAAAACTCGGCTAGCATGTAAATCTGAAAATATTTTTCCGCCAAATTCTAAATAAAGCTTGTTTTCAAATTGTTTTACTCTCTCTAATATGTGGCTTGATTGCACTTCTAAATATTTATCTTTATCAAAACCTATTTTATACATCGCTTTGCCCCTCCATTAAAATTAAATTGGGTATCTCTAAAAACTACCTGTTCGTTTTTAATTCATACACGATAGCCAAAAAAGCGGGTTATCTTTTAACGTGCCTCTCTAAAAATTTAGTAGTTTTTAGAGATACTCAACTATTTATATTTTATCATTTTAACATTGCTTTGTCAACTATACTGCTCAGCTATTCTAAATTTGATTTAGCTTGCCTCACATAGCTCGCATTTAGTTGCAATTTATGTTTGAATATGTTATAATTAATTATGAAAAAATTTTTAATAATAACTGGTGGCTATATTTCCGATTATAGTTATTTACTAGGAAAAATAAAAGATGATTTAAGCGATGGTATGTTCATAATTTGTGCAGATAGCGGTTATGATTATGCACTTAAAATGGGCATTGCTCCAAACGTTGTTCTAGGAGATTTTGATTCTATAAAATCAGAAGTGCCGAAAAGTGCTTTAAATTATCCAACTAAAAAAGATAAAACCGATACAGAGCTCGCCTTAGATTATGCTATAGAAAAAGGTGCAAAGCATATAACTTTGCTAGGTGCATTAGGAACTAGGGTAGACCATAGCCTTGCAAATATAATGCTTCTTTTTCACTATAGAGAAAGCGGAGCACACATACGCATTATAAACGAACATAATGAATTATTTCTAGCAAAAGAAGAAAATATCATAGAGCGAAGCGGTGAAACAGTTTCTTTAATACCTTTAACTAAATCGCTAGTAACTACAAAAGGCTTTGAATATGAACTTTTAGGGAGCGAGCTTTTACCTGGGCATTCTCTAGGTGTTAGCAATGTTTCTATGAAAGAAAATGCTGTAATAAAATGCTATAAAGGGGAGCTTTTAATAATTATAGCTAATGAAAACTCTATTAACTATTAGTTACAACGGCACAAATTATAGTGGTTGGCAAAAACAGCAAAATAGTTTAACTATACAAGCTCAAATCGAACAAGCACTTGAAAAGCTTTTCGCCCGCTCTATAGAATTAAGAGGAGCAAGCCGCACCGATGCAGGCGTCCATGCACTTGGGCAGCGGGGGGTTTTCGTTCATAATCATACAATACCACATGATAATTTGCCGCTAGCAATAAATAATTTCTTGCCGCAAGACATACGCATATTAAAATCTGAATTAGTAGCTGAAGATTTTCACCCCCAATATGAAGCGAAGAATAAAACTTATAAATATAGAATATACAATAAAAGAATAATGAACCCCTTAGAGCACCAGTTTGCTTGGCACTTAAATGCTAGTTTAAATTTAGAGCTTATGAAAAAGGCTTCGCAATTTTTAATAGGTACGCATGATTTTAATGCTTTTTGTGCAGCAGGTGCAACGGCTAAGACTACTATACGTACAATAAATTGGATAAAAATAAATAAAATTGGCGATATAGTAGAAATTGATATAAACGGAAACGGATTTTTATATAATATGGTTCGCATAATTGCAGGCACATTAGCTTATGTTGGCTATGGAAAGCTTAAATTTTTAGAAGTTTCTGAAATATTAAAAAGCTTAGATAGAACTAAAGCAGGAATAACAGCACCGCCAGAGGGGCTAATTTTAATAGAAATTAATTATTAAATGCCATTGTTGCATAATAATATTTGAGCATAGGTTCCATAAAATAATAGTAAGGAGTGTTTATGAAAATTAAAAAGAAAGTTTTAACGCTTGTAGCTGCAAGTGCTGTATTATCAGTTTTTGCAGCGGTTCCAGTTTCCGCTTCAACTATACATACATATTCAAGAACTACTCCGATTAGCGTTGGCGTTGATTATATACAGCAAAGAAGAATAACGAGAGCCGGCAGAGTAGATGCACACATTATAACAGTTGATTTAGATAGAGAAGGTATAACCCTAGGGCCTGTAACACCTGCTTTTGGGGGCAGAAACACCACTACTAACCTTTTGGCAGATGCCAATGCAATTGCAGGCATTAATGCAGATTTTTTTGATATGAGAAGAAACCCTGTAACCGCTATGGGGCAAGTTATTAGAAACGGTGAAGTTAGAGAATTAAACGAAACAGACCCAGGCTTTGCAACTTTCATGTTAGATGTCTATAATAATCCGTTAATTAAATATATACAGCCTAAAATTACTTTTTTAAATAATAATAGACCAGGCTTTTCTATAAGAGCATATAATCACTTATCTAATCAAATTGTTTCTACTGTTTTTGATAGGCGAGCTTTCCACAATACAGCCCGCTTAGTTGAAAGACACCCATATGTAGTTAGTATAGTAGTTGATAATGGTGTTATTATTAATATAACTGAGCCTGGGGAAGCAGTTTATATTCCTAGGTATGGTTTTATAATAGCTATTAGAGATAGTTATTTTGAATACTTCAAAAATTCAACTTTAGTTGGCAACACAGCTGAAATTGTTATGGGTGCTGCAAATGTTGATTTAAATAGCATTTGGCAAGCTGTTTCAGGGGCTGGTGAAATTTTAAGAAATGGTACTATAGTTAATACTGGCTATGTGCCAGGACCAAATGCTAGGCATCCAAGAAGTGCTGTTGGTATTAGTGAAGATGGGCAGCGTGTTTTCTTAGTAGCAGTAGATGGCAGGGGTGCAAGTATCGGTGCTACTCATGCAGAGTTAGGGCAAATCCTTTTAAGTTTAGGGGCTCACAATGCAATGCATTTTGATGGCGGCGGTTCCACAACTATGGCAATTGAAAGACCAGGTGGTTCTCTTTCTTTAGTTAACAGACCTTCAGATGGCAGCCAACGCAGGGTAGTAAATGCTTTGGGTGTTTTTAACACAGCCCCAAGAGATGTTATAAGCCAAGTTGAGTTACACAGTTACCCAAGCAGCACTTCTATTTTCATTGGAGACCATATAAGTTTATATGGGGTAGCGAGAAACACACACTTAGAAAGGCTTAGTTTAGACTCTGCTTATCTTAATATAGAAGCTTACCCTTATACACAACGCTCTAGCAATAGATTTTTCCCATCCGCACCAGGCTCTATTAATTTTAATATGGAATATAGAGAGCATAGAGATGAGCTTTCTATTAATGTTTTAGAACTCGCTAGAATTGTTCCAAATGAAGCTTCTTTAAGCTTGCAAAGTGGTGCTTCTGCTTCTTTAACTTTCACTGGAATAGACCCTTTTGGGCATTCAGCACCGCTTAGAAACATAAATATTGAGCTTTTCCCTGCAGATTTTGCAAATTGGGATGAAGAAACTAACACACTTACTATAACTGGTGATGTTTCAGGAATTTTGCGTGCTAGCAGAGGGTCAATTGCTACTTATATTAGCGTGAATGTAAACGAAGCAGGGCACACACAAACTTCAGCACCAACAGTAATAGGAAACCCTT
>WRFW01000068.1 GCA_009787435.1 Defluviitaleaceae bacterium | reverse complement strand
GCAGAGGTCTATTGAAAATAAATATACTGTAGGGTCTCGGGGGTCTGTAGGCTCTTCTTTCGTTGCAACTATGGCAGGAATTACAGAAGTTAACCCGCTTCCTGCTCATTATTTATGCGAGTGTACATATAGTGAATTTGATAGCCCTGAAATTATAAAACTTCTTAAAGAAATACCAGGTGCTAGTGGTTGTGATTTGCCTGCAAAAAATTGCCCAAACTGTGGCAAACAAATGGAAAGAGAGGGGCATGATATACCTTTTGAAACTTTCTTAGGTTTTGATGGCGATAAAGAACCAGATATAGACCTTAACTTTTCTGGTGAGTATCAAGCGAAAGCCCACGAACATGCAGAAGAAATTTTTGGTACAGGCAACGTTTTTAAAGCGGGTACAATAAGTACACTAGCCGATAAAACTGCTTTTGCTTATACTAAAAAATATGTAGAAGAAAAGGGCTTAAATTATTCAAATAGTGAAATAAATAGAGTTAAAATAGGTGCAACAGGCGTAAAAAGGACAACTGGGCAACACCCTGGCGGGCTTATGATTGTGCCTAATGGGCATTCTATATATGAATTTACCCCAATTCAACGCCCCGCAAATGATGTTAGAAGCGATGTAACAACTACTCATTTTGATTATAATGCAATATCTGGCCGTCTTTTAAAATTAGATATACTTGGGCATGATGTGCCTACTATATTGAACATACTTTGGGAAAATTCTGGTGTAGACCCTACTAAAGTTCCTTTAAATGATGAAAAGGTTATAAGCCTTTTCACAAGCCCTAAGGAACTTAAACTAAATGAAAAAGAATTTGGTGTGCCAACTGGCAGCCTTGGGCTTCCGGAGTTCGGCACAAATTTCGTTCGCCATATGCTTTTAGATACTAAGCCAGTCCGCTTTGGTGATTTAGTCCGTATTTCTGGGCTAAGCCACGGCACGGACGTTTGGTCAAACAATGCGAAAGACCTTATAAAAGCCGGCACTTGTACTCTTAAAGATGTTATCGCCACAAGGGATGACATTATGACATACCTTATTTCAAAAGGATTAGACCCTAAAACGAGTTTCTTTATAACTGAAGACGTTAGAAAAGGTAAAGGTTTAACGGATGAATATGAAGAATTAATGAAAGCAAACGGCGTGCCAGTTTGGTATATTGAATCTTGCAGAAAAATAAAATATATGTTTCCTAAAGGGCATGCTGTTGCATATGTTATGATGGCTGTCCGTATGGCTTATTATAAATTGTATCACCCGCTTGCATTTTACACTGCTATTTTTTCTGTAAAATCTGGTGATTTTAATTATAGCACTATGTGTGTAGGTTTAGAAACTGCCCGTGCAGAGCTTGCAAGGTTTAAATCTATAGAAAACCCAACCGCTGTTGACAATAGAGCTATAACTACTTTAGAATTAGTTTTTGAAATGTACTTAAGGGGCTTAGAATTTGCCAAAATGGATTTATACAAAGCCCATGAAACTAAGTTTTTACTTCTTGAAGAGGGCATTATGCCACCTCTTTCTACTATAAATGGGCTAGGGGAGTCTGTAGCAGAGTTAATAGTGCAGGAACGTGAATTAGGAGAGTTTAAAACAATCGAAGATTTTAAAGAGAGAACAAAGGCTAATAAAAATACTGTAGAAATGCTTAAAGACCTCAAAATATTGGATGGCGTACCCGAAACAAGACAAATGACTTTGTTTTAAGGTTAATTAATATTATTTATGGAGTGTTAGTTATGGAAACTTATAAAATTAATTTTATGTGGGATAAAGAAGTAAGTGTATGGATAGCTACAAGTGATGATATAAAAGGGCTTGTTTTAGAACATAGTTCTTTTGATGCTCTTTTAGAAAGAGTTCGTGTAGCTGTTCCAGAACTTTTAGAAATGGAAAAAATATTTCCAAATAATTTGTTTTTGGATTATAGTATTTCTTGTTCTGAAAGGATTTCTTTAAATAGATAAATATGAGAAAAAGGCAATTAATTTTGAGGTATAATATGTTAAACAAACCAAAGACTTTTTTTGACTTCTGTTCGGGCATTGGTGGCGGGCGTTTAGGGTTAGAATTAAATAACTTATCTTGTGTTGGTCATAGTGAACTAGATTTAGAAACAGCAAAAGTTTATAGTTCTATTCATAATGATAAACGCAATTTTGGTGATTTAACAAAAATTAACTCTAAAAGCTTACCTACCTTTGATATTTTAATTGCTGGCTTCCCTTGCCAAACTTTTTCAATAGTTGGAAAGCGAACTGGTTTTGAAGATAATAGAGGTTTAATTATAAACTACTTAATTAATATATTAGTAGAAAAAGACGTGCCTTATTTTATATTTGAAAATGTAAAAGGGCTAGTAAACCATGATAAGGGCAATACATTAAAATCTATATTAAGTCAACTAACAGAAGCAGGGTATTATGTTCATTATAAAGTTTTAGATAGTCAAAATTATGGTGTGCCACAAATGCGGGAACGAATTTATATAGTAGGCTCTAAAAAAAATATAGATTTTAAATTCCCGCCTAGCATTCTTCAAAATAAATCGCTTGAAAATTTTCTTATTGGTGAAGATAATAAGGAACTGCCAACCGATAATTTAACCTTTACAAAATATTTAAATAACAAATATAATAAAGACAAGCATGATTTAAGCAAACTTTTAAAAGAAGACTACTTAATATTAGACACAAGGCAATCCGATTTGCGTATATATAAAGATAAATGCCCCACTTTAAGAACTGGTAGGCACGGCATTTTATATGTTAAAAATGGCAAACTAAAAAAGCTTTCAAGTATAGAAGCACTCCTTCTTCAAGGCTTTTCTTTGCAAACTGCTAATCTTGCAAAATTTTCGGGTGTATCAGAAAGTAAATTACTCGGTATAGCAGGAAATGCTATGACTGTTAACGTTATACAAGCTATTAGTGAAAAACTGCTTATTTCTATTAATGAAAAATTAAGTGATATTCCAATTGAAAGGAATGAACAGCATTTATGCTTAAATCAAATGATAAGTTAGTGAAATTAGGCTCTGCTACTGCAAAAGCAGGTTTTAGAAATGAAAAAGATATTGCGAAGAAATTTAATCATTGGCAAATAGATGAAGAAGCTAAAACTTGGCTTAAACTAATGAATTATAGCTTAGAAAATATAGAACACGTTGAAGCAGCAGTTTTAAGTGGTTATAAGGCAGATATAAATTTACAAATACAAGTAACATTAAAAACTGCATTTGATACAGAAAATATTCAAGTTAAGCTTGTAAGCAATAAAAAAGGATTTAATCAAATAGACAAACGGTGGTTAAAAACTTATGCTCAGCTTTGGTCAATGCCCCAAAATATATTTGAATTATTGCAATACTTTTGTGGTGAATTAAAACCATACAAGAGTGATACTAAAGATACCCGTAGAATGTTTTTAACAGAATTTACAGAATATGAAAGAACTTTAATTTTAGAGTGGTTTGCTGAAAATAAAATTTTAATTTTATCCGATTGTATAAAAGGGCGTGGTGAGTTTTCAGCTGAATGGATTTTAGTAGCTCAAATATTAGAAAATAATCAGAGATGGGTTCTTAAAAATATAAATGAAGTTTTAAATTTCTATGGTCAAGGCAATGTTGCAATAAGCCCAAGAGGAAGTTTAAACATAGGAAAAATTACTATGCAAAGAAAAGGCGGTGATAATGGTCGCCAAACTGCAAATATGCTTCAATTTAAAATAGACCCTATGGATATGTTTAATATTTAAGGGTTTGAAATATGAATTAACATTTTATAAAATTCAATCAATCATTTTAACTTGCTAAGGTATTTTTAATTATTTAATATACTAATTATCATAATTTTTCACTTTACGTATACTTACTTTTTTGTAATTTTGCCCCCCCC
>WRFW01000067.1 GCA_009787435.1 Defluviitaleaceae bacterium | reverse complement strand
AACTAAAATTATTACTAAAGCCGCAGGTGTAAGCGGTATGATAGGCGGGCAAACGGCAGATATATTACAAAAAAGCGATACTTTTTATATTCACAGTAGGAAAACAGCAGCTCTTTTTTATGCTGCTTTTTATGCAGGTGCAATTATTGGCAGAGCTAAACTGGAAGAAGCTAGGAAGTTAGCGCATTCAGGTTTTCTTTTCGGGCTCTATTATCAATTAAAAGATGATATTGATGATAATGAAACAGTATCAAAAGCCAAGCCAGACCTTATTTTAGGCTCTTGCTTGCACATTATAAAAAATTTAAACTTGAGAAATGATGAATTATATGAGTATATTAGAAAAATTACAAAAAATTAGACCGGAAAAAATAAAAAAATTAAATGAATCTCAGCTGAAAAGATTAGCTTCAGATATTCGTGAATTTTTAATAAATTCTCTTTCGGAAACTGGCGGGCATTTAGGGTCAAACTTAGGCGTTGTGGAACTTTCTATAGCTTTGCATTATTGTTATAATTCCCCTGTGGATAAATTCCTTTGGGACGTTGGCCATCAAACTTATGTGCACAAAATATTAACAGGGCGGGCTCGCAATTTTAAAACTCTTCGCACTTTAGATGGGCTTTCAGGGTTCACAAACCCAAAAGAAAGCGAGCACGACCATTTTGCAACAGGCCACGCTTCAACAGCCCTTTCTTCGGCAATGGGGCTTGCTATAGCAAGGGATTTTAAAGGCGAAAATAACAGCGTTGTAGCAATTTTTGGAGATGGCTCTTTAACTGGCGGGCTTTGCTATGAAGCACTTAATAATATTGGTGCCAGTGGAACAAACCTTTTAGCTATTTTAAATGATAATCAAATGTCTATAGCTGAAAATGTAGGTGCTATTCATAAAAATTTAAACAGTTTAAGAGTTAGCAACGGCTATATAAACACTAAAATGAACATTAAAAAAAGCCTTGAATTTTTGCCTTTCGGTAAAAAGATAGCCCGTGTTACTAAAAAGACTAAAGATAACTTAAGAAGCTTTCTTTTGCCAGGAAGCTTTTTTGAAGAGCTTGGGTTTACTTATATAGGTCCTATAGATGGGCACGATATTGAAACCCTAATAACAGTATTAAATAAAATTAAAAAAATAAAAGGGCCTGTTCTTCTTCATTTGAAAACACAAAAAGGCAAAGGATATGAGCTAGCAGAAAACGCACCAGATAATTATCATGGAGTTTCAAGCTTTAGTATTAATTTTCCGATTGAGGGAAGCAAAAAAGAAACTTATTCAGAAATATTAGGCAAAGAATTAATAAATATAGCTGGCAGAAATGAAAAAGTGTTAGCTATAACAGCTGCTATGCCAGATGGTACAGGGCTTTACCGTTTTAAAGAAGCTTTTCCAGAGCGTTTTTTTGATGTTGGCATTGCTGAGCAACACGCAGTGTTATTTTCGGCAGGGCTTGCAAAAGAGGGTTTTATTCCGGTTGTCGCTATATATTCAACATTTTTGCAAAGAGCTTATGACCAGTTAATTCATGATGTTTGCTTAGGTAATTTTCACGTAGTCTTTTCTATAGATAGGGCAGGTATTACAGGGGAAGATGGTGAAACACACCAAGGCATTTTTGATATTAGCTATTTAACACATATTCCTAACCTTTGTGTAATGGCTCCTAAAGATAAAGCTGAGTATATAGCTATGTTAAATTTTGCAGTAAATGAGATGAGCACCCCTGTTGCTATTCGATATCCTAAAGGAACCCCTAACTATTTTGAAAATGAAACGAAAATTAAATATGGTAAAAGTGAAACTTTAATAAAAGGTGAAAAAATAGCTATAGTTTCATTTGGGCATATTACTAAAACAGCCGCTGAAGTTTCAGAGCGTTTAAAACAAGATGGTTTCAAGCCAACCTTAATAAATGCACGTTTCGCAAGCCCGCTTGATTTGGAAATGTTAGAAAACTTAAAAAATTATGAATATGTGTTTACTATAGAAGAAAATGTTAAAGAGGGTGGCTTTGGCTCTCTTGTTTCTTTAAAAATTAAACATTCTTATATTTTTGCATTAGAAAAAAAATATATAAAAGCAGGCTCTAGGGACGAACTCTTAAAATTAAGTGGTTTAGACACTGAAACTATATATAATAAAATTAAAGAAAAAATAGCTTTTTCACCAAGTTTAGCTAGCTTGCCAAAAGAAAATAAATCTTCTAATATTGGCATTATTAAAAACAAAAATGATGATTAGGTTAGATATTTTAATAGCAAGGAAACTGGGCATATCTCGCCACAAAGCAGGTGATTTAATTAAAAGAGGTGAAGTGTTAGTTGATGGGGTAGTTATAAATAAACTTTCAGAGTTAGTAAATGAAAATACCCATATAGAAACTACTGGCTTAAAATACGTGAGCAGAGGTGGCTATAAACTAGAGCATGCTATTAACACATTTAATTTTAAACCTTACGGAATTTGTATAGATATTGGAGCTTCAACAGGTGGGTTTACAGATTGTCTTTTACAGCACGGGGCAGAAAAAATATATGCGATAGATGTTGGTACTAACCAACTAGATAATAAATTAAAAAGCGATAATAGAGTAATTAGCTATGAAAACACAAATATAAAAGTATTAAATTTAGATTTTTTATCAGATATAATTACAATAGACGTTAGCTTCATTTCATTAGAACAAGTTTTGCCAATAGCATATAATTTACTAAAAGAGGGTGGTTTTTGCATATCATTAATAAAGCCGCAATTTGAGTTAGGCAAAAAAGGGAAAGTAACGAAAAAGAACCACAAACCTATTTTGCTTAAAATAAAAAAAATAGCAACAGACTTAGGCTTTAAAGTTAAAAACGAAACAACATATGGTGCTGAATATTTCTATCTTTTAGAAAAATTATGAGTAAAGGACTTTAATATGAAAAAACTTTTAATTGTAGTAGATTTTCAAAACGATTTTGTTAAAGGCTCGCTTGGTTTTTCTGGTGCTGAATTAATTGAAGACCCTATTTTAAATAAAATTAAAGAATACGAAAAAAAAGGCGACCATATAATTTATACATTTGATACCCATTATGATAATTATTTAGAAACTATGGAGGGTAAAGGACTGCCAATTAAACATTGTATAAAAGAGACTGACGGGCACGCTCTTTTCGGTAAAGTTTGGGAGCACTATAAAAATACAAATTATGAGCATAGTTTTACGGTATTTAAAGATTCTTTCGGCTCTGTAGATTTAATGAAAGAATTAGTAAATAGAGAAACTTACAATGAAATTGAGCTAGTTGGCTTAGTTTCTTATATTTGTGTGCTTTCAAATGCTGTTATAGCTAGGTCTGCACAGCCTGAAGCTTTAATAATAGTTGATTCTAATTGCACAGCTGGGCCTAATAAAGAGTTGCATGAATCTTGCTTAAATTTAATGCAAGAAGCTTTACAAGTAAAAATAATTTCTTAAGGTTTATTTTAAATATGAAAAAAATAGGAATTTTAACTAACCCTACTAGAGATATTGGCGGCGAGTATAGAGATTATATTTTAGCTTCTTTTCCTAATATAAAATTTTTATTGCTTGAAAATGATGATATAGAAAAGCTAGTTAAAGAGAGTAATATTTGTATTACTCTCGGTGGAGATGGCACAATGCTTAACATAGCCTCTCTATGTGCTAAATATAACACTTATATTTACGGTATAAATTTAGGCTCTGTAGGCTATTTAACCGATGTTTCCAAGGAAAAGGGAATAGAAGCTATAAAAAAACTATTATTAGAAAATTTTGAAAAAGAAGAAAGGATGATGATAGCTTGCGATGATTATACAGCCCTAAATGATATTTGTATAGTAAAAGGCAGCTCTTCAAAAATGATAATTTTAGAAATTTTCATAAAC
>WRFW01000066.1 GCA_009787435.1 Defluviitaleaceae bacterium | reverse complement strand
CCCGCCATTCTAAAGGCGAGCCCATAGAGTACATAATAAATAAAACTAATTTTATGGGCTTAGACTTTTATGTTGATGAAAATGTACTTATCCCGAGACCAGAAACAGAGCTTTTAGTGGAAGAAGTTTTAAAATATGCCACTAAAGATATGAAAATTTTAGACTTATGCACCGGCAGCGGTTGTATTTTAATTAGCCTAGCCAAACACTTAAAAGTGCCAGTAACAGGTATAGATATTAGTTACAAAGCATTAAAAATAGTAGAGAAAAATGCTAAATTAAATGATGTTGAAGTTATAATTAGGCGTGGTGATATGCTAAATAGGTTACGCCTTAAATATGATATTATAGTATCTAATCCTCCATATATTAAAACGAGTGATATAAGCACGTTAGATGAAAGCGTAAAAAATTATGAGCCGCATCTAGCACTAGATGGCGGCAATAGTGGTATGTATTTTTATGAACAAATTAGAAACACATTTGAAAAAAAACTTCTTCCAAATGGTATGCTATTTTTAGAAATAGGGCACGACCAAGGCGAAGCCATACGCACTTTATTTAAAGATTTTGATACAACTATAAAAAAAGACTATGCAGGGCACGATAGAATAGCGATAATAAAAACTTTTGAATAAAACACCCTATTTATGTTAAAAATCTCTTTATGTAAACTAATTTTAAGGAGGTTTTTAAGATGAAGTATAAAAAAATATTGATGCCCCTATTTTTAATAAGCATATCGGTAATAGGCTTCTTTCTAGGAAGATATTTAATGTATGAAGCAGCTGAATATATGAAAATAACTACTGGGCCAAACTTAATAGCTAGCAGCTACACTAGCTTAGATAATTATGAACAAACACTTGAACACACAGCTTATGCACACAAAATAACCCCCGCAACTATGATAGTTCAAAGGCATGTAGACAGCCGCACAGGGCAAACTACAGAAACTTTAAACCGTGCAGCGGCTTCTTTGCAAGGGCTCACAGAAGAGCAGCTAAATACTTTTTTTGATGAATGGTCTGTATTATCTTTTTCAGAAAATGAAGTTATTATTCAAAGAATTATTGAAAGTATGCAGCAGCCATCATATAAGCTTAGTATTTTTCATGGCTTCTTAGCTATTTTTAATATAGATGGCAGGCTTTTAGAAGTAACAAATATACCAACTAGCCATCTAGCGACAGAAGAAATAGAACGCCTAACACATGGCATTTTCATTGCAGATGAAGATGAGCTAATCCGTAGATTAGAAGACTATAGTTCTTAATCGTATATCTATAGTTGTGAACGGCTTAGCCACGCTTAAAAATAGTGAGCAGCTATAATAAACCTTTGCAATCTCTATATTTTTGTTTATCTTAAATATAAAAAATGTTCACAACCCCTTGACTTCCGTAATTTTTTGTGGTATAATTTTATAAATTTACTTTTTATTTATAAGAGTGGGTGCTGCACCTGCTCTTATTTTGTAGTATTGAAAAGGACTGTATAAATGAACAATAAAAAAGTTTTGGAGCTAATTAAAGAAGAACTAAAACACGATTTAGAAAAAAATAAGCTAATGCTTTGGGATCTAGAGTTTATTAAAGAGGGTGTCTCAAATATTTTGCGTATTTATATAGACAAGCAAGATAAAAATGAAAAAATAGACATTTCAGATTGTGAAATTATTTCAAGGCGTGTTAGTGCTTTTTTAGATGAGAAAGACCCTATCCAAGAAGCTTATATGCTAGAAGTTTCAAGCCCAGGTATAAATAGAGCTCTCAAAAATGAATATGAATACAATAGATATATAGGCCATATTGTAGATGTTAAGCTTTATTCTAAGTTTGAAGGCGAGAAAGAGCACCAAGGCGAGCTTTTGGCCTTTAAAGGCGATGAAATACACATCTCTTCTAATAAAGCTGAAAAAGAATTAATTTTTAAACTTAAGGATATTGCTAGCACACGTCTTGCAGTAATTTTATGAGAGGGCGTTAATGGAAAATAATATTTTAATATCAGAAATAAAAAATGTAGCAAATGAAAAAGGGCTTAGTTTAGAAATTGTTTTAGAAGCTTTGGAAACTTCTTTAGTAAATGCTTGCAAAAGGCATTATGGCTCAGAGCAAGATTTTGAAGTTGTAGTTGATAGAGAAACAGGCAAAATAGATTGCTTTAGCATTAAAAAAGTAGTAGAAGAAGTTTTTCATGAAAATTCAGAAATAAGCTTGGAAGAAGCAAATTCTGGAACATATTTATATGAGTTAGGCGATGAAATTAAAAAACCTGTTTCGCTTGATGGGTTTAGCAGAATAGCAGCGATGACTGCAAAGCAAGTAATCTCCCAAAAATTTAGAGAAGTCGAGAAAGAAAGGCTTTTTAAAGAACTCTCATTAAAAGAACATAAGTTGCTAGTCGGTAAAATTGAGCGAAAAACTGCCGGCGGTATAATAGTAAGCACAGGAAACATACAAGGTTTAATGACCAATAATGGACAAGTTAGAGGGGAAGAATATTACCCTGGAGACCGTATAAAAGTATATGTTTCAGAGGTGAAAGAAACTACTAAAGACCCTATAATGTACGTTAGCAGGGCAGCTCCTGAGCTTGTCCGCCTTTTATTTGAAGCTGAAGTTCCCGAGCTTATAGATGGTATAGTTGAAATTAAAGCTATCTCTCGTGAAGCAGGAATGAGAACTAAAATTGCGGTAATCTCTTTAGATGAAGATATCGATCCAATAGGTGCTTTAGTTGGGCCTGCTGGCTCTCGAATAAATGTAGTTATTGATGAATTAAACGGCGAAAAGATTGATATTGTTCCTTATAGTGAAGAATTAGAAGTTTTTATTCAAAATGCTCTTGCCCCTAGCAAAATAAATAATATAGCTTTGAATCTAGAAGAAAAAACTGCTATTGTAACAGTTCCAAAAACACAGCTTTCATTAGCAATCGGAAAAGACGGGCAAAATGTGCGTTTGGCAGTTCGCTTAACAGGGTTTAAAATAGATATTCAAGGCGAAGAAGAATTTGAAGAAGAACCATATGAAGATTATCAATATGTAGACAATGATGAGGACTACGAAGATATGTATAAAGAAGCATTTGGAAATGAAAATGAATAAAATTTCAGAAAGAAGATGTGTCTCATGCCGAGCTATGAAACACAAAACAGAGTTGTTAAGAGTTACACGATTTAACAATTCTTTTGAACTAGATTTAACACAGAAAAAGTGCGGCCGCGGAGCTTACATTTGTAAGTTTGATGATGATTGCATTAAGAAAGTTTTTAAAAAGAAAAGTTTAGAAGCTTCTTTTAAATCGGCAATTCCCCATGAAATATATGAAAATCTAATGGAGGAATTTAGCATGAATTAATTTTATAATATTAGAGGAAAATTGAATATTTTCCATAGGAGGATATATGTCCAAAAAGAGAGTATACGAGCTAGCAAAAGATCTAGGGTTATCTACAAAAGAGCTTACAAACATATTAGAAAAGCAAGGAATAGAGGGCAAAAAGACTATGTCTAACTTAAATGATGAAGAGATAGGCAAAGTTAATAGCTTTTTCAAAAAAGATAAACAGCTTGCCGCAGCAGCTAAGCCAGAAGCACCTAAAACACAGCAGCATAAGCCGAGAACAGACCAACCCGCTAGACAGCAAAGCACTAAACCACATAGTGAAAGACCAAGGACGGATAGACCACAAGGAGACCGCCCAAGAACGGACAATAGACCATACGGCGAGCGAAACCAAGGTCAAAGACCGCAAGGGGACAGACCGAGGACGGATAGACCACAAGGAGACCGCCCAAGAACGGACAATAGACCATATGGCGAGCGAAACCAAGGTCAAAGACCGCAAGGGGACAGACCGAGGACAGATAGACC
>WRFW01000065.1 GCA_009787435.1 Defluviitaleaceae bacterium | reverse complement strand
TTCAGGACCACCAATGTTATTAACTAGAAACCTTTTATATACTGGTTTAACACGTGCTAAAAAACTGGCTGTGTTCGTTGGAACTGAAAGTATGCTTCAAAAAATGATAGATAACAATAAAGAAATAGGAAGAAACTCTTTTTTATCTATGCGTTTGCAAAAGATATCGGAAATTTTAAAATGAAAAACTTATTGGAAAATTTAATAAGATTAATTTACCCAAATAAATGCATTGTTTGTGAAGATATTATTAAAGATGATTACCAATGCGAAGAATGCAAAGGTTATGAATATTTTAAACCCTCAAAATTTGAAAATGCTAGCTTTATATATGATGGTGTAGCAAAAGATACTATTCTTCGTTTCAAATTTAATAAAAAGCCCTTTATGGCAAAGGGGCTAGCCTTTTATATGTATAACTCTTTAGATAAAAATATTTTTAGTGAAGTTGATATTATAACTTTCGTTCCAATTCATAAAAGAAAAATGCGTGAACGAGGATTTAATCAAGCTGAACTTTTAGCAAAAGAGTTAGGAAGCTTATTAAAATTACCAGTTAAAAATATATTAAAAAGAGTAATATACACACAGCCATTAAAAAATATTTCTGGTCCTGCCCGTGAAAATATTATGAAAAATGCTATTTCATATAATACTAAATTTAGTATTAAAGAAAAGAACATTTTAATAATAGACGATATTTATACCACAGGAACTACTATATCAAAATGCAAAGAAGTTTTGATTAATGCAGGTGCTGGAAACGTTACATATGCGACTTTTTGCATAGTTAAAAAAAGAATATGAAAATTCTTTTAAAAAGACTTTAAAATTTCCAATAAAATAAACCCTCTGTATAAGTTAATAAATTTAACATATACAGAGGGTTTAAAGGTTATGAACTTTGATTAAGTATCAAATATGATTAACATTATCTAACTCTTAATAATAAATTGACCAACTAAATCTTTCATTACATCTGATTGACTAGATAATTCTTCAGAACTTGAAGCTGCTTCTTCGCTAGTAGCTGAATTGCTAGTTACTACCGAAGTAATTTGACCAATACCAGCTGCTATTTGGTTAAAACTTTCATTTTGCTCTGTAGTAGAAGTTGCTATTTCTTCTATTAAAGAAGCTATTCGAATAGAATCTTGAACTATTTGGTTTAAGCTCTCAGCAGTTTTATCTGCCATGCCTGTCCCCTCTTCAACACTTCTTATGCTCTCTTCAATTAAATCTTTAGTCTCTCTTGCTGCATTTTGCGAGCGGCTTGCCAATGCACGCACTTCTTCAGCAACAACAGCAAAGCCACGCCCATGCTCCCCTGCTCTTGCAGCTTCAACCGAAGCATTAAGCGCAAGTAAGTTTGTTTGGAAAGCTATATCATCTATTACTTTTATAATATTACTAATTTTGAAAGAAAACTCTTTAATTCCTTCCATAGCTTTTAATAAATCGCCCATATCTTCATTTGATTTTTTTGCTCTTTCTTGAGAGCCTGTAGCAAATTCATCAACATTTTTAACGTTTTTCAAGTTTAAGCTTGCTAATTCAGTAACTACATCTATAGTTGCGTTAATTTCTTCAAGGCTAGAAGCTTGCTGGCTAGCCCCTGTAGCTAAATTCATAGCACCCGCTGAAATTTGCTTAGCACCAATATTTACTTGGTCTGAAGCAGAGCCTATTTCACCGATTACATTGTTTAAGCTATCTAATATTTTTACTATGCTAATCTTAATTTTATCAAACTCACCAACATATTCTCTTGTAATTTTTTGTGAAAGATTTTTATCTGCCATTCTTCCTAAGATTTCACTAATTTCTACTATGTAGGTAGACATATTGTCAATAGTTTGGTTTACCATTGTTTTCAACTCTTCAAATTCACCTTGATAACTTCCTTTCATTTTCACAAAGTTACCATTTGATAATTCATATAAAGAAACTTTAATTTCATTTACTGGGTTCACTAAATTAGCTATTAATAGATTAAGCTGATTAAGCATAATATTCCAATCGCCTTTGTATTTATCGGCACTTGCTTGCTGCCCTAGATCTCCAGATGAAGCTGCACTCGCCAAAAAGCTTATTTCTCTTGAAATTTCTTTTAAATTATCAAGCAAGCTATTTAAAGTATTCGTAAGTATTATTTTTTTACCAGGAAGCACAGGAACATCAACGCCGAAATTACCTTCGCTTATACTGTTTGATATATTGATTACAAATAAAGTATCATTTACAAAAGTTTCTGTATAAGAGTTTAATGAAGCAATCAAATCTTTATAGCTTCCTTCAAACCCACTTTCATCTAACCTATAATCTATATTTCCTTTTATAGCTATTTCTTCTATTGTAGTATTAATGCCATCTACTATTGTTTTTATTGTAGAAGTTAAATTAAACATTCCAGAAGTTAGATGGCCTATTTCATCATCATTTACTTTAGTAGTAGTATTTATATTTAATCTTCCTGCGACAATATCGCTTGCTATTGCCGATAATCGAACAACAGGGCGTGCAATCTCTGTAGCTATGAATGAAGCTAACAAAATCGAAATGATTGAAAATATAACTACTAAAATAATCGAAGCTATAAATGCTTGATTTGCGATAGCATTAGCATTAATATTTTCTTGAATAAAAACGTAATAAGTATGCTCGCCAACAAAACCTAATAATTCTAAGATTCTTTCTATATTAGGAGCCTGTATGGTTGTGGCGGCATGTGCTGCCTCCCAATTACCGGCTAATGAATAATTAAGTATATCACCTAAAATCGCTGCAGTATACACTTGAAAAATTGAAGCTATTTCAGCTACATAAGAATCTATAGAAGAATTAGAAAGACCTATTAAACTATTTTGCATATTAGCAAAATAATAGTTAAAATTATCTATAGTTTCTATAGTCTCATCTCTAATGATGTTTATATCTGCAGCATTGTTAGCTTGTGGGGCAAATCTAACCATAGAGTTTGACATTCTTCTAAGCCCTCTAGCTTCTGAAAGTGTTCTTATAGAATAGTTTTCAGCCATAACAGGGCCTGATAAAACATTTTGATATTGTTCACGCAAAATGTTCATTTGAAAAAGAGCAAATACAGTAACTGCAATTAATAAACCCGCAATTAAGAGAGAGCCTATTAGTATTTTTGCTCTTATTTTTAAATTTCTAAACCAATTCATATAATCAGTCCTCCTCAAATAAATTTATTTTGAAAGCCTTTTTAAGGAAATTCCAATATAATAAAGTTCATTTAATTAGAGTTTCATTTAGCTTATCAAGTTCTTACTAATAATTTTAACAAATAATTTTAAAATTATCAAGTTTTTTCTACATCAAACTTGAAAAAAATATTTCCAAGGTGTGTTCTCACTAAACGAAATATAGAAATTTGCCAAGCTTTTAATCATTTTTAGAAAATAACAACATTTACTAATGAAAATTAGAGAAAATTTAAACAAAATGCTAAAATTAAAGATTGCAATGGTGCTATAGTAAGTAGTGGGAACGTGCACTAGAAATATTTTTTATTATTTTAGTTAGTTTTTCTGATTTACTATTGACATACAATCTTTAAATAGTTATAATTATAAAAAAGGATTATTACTTCGTGTGGGGGTAATATATAAGGTATTAAAAATATGCGTTTAATATTTATGGGAACACCAGAAATTGCTGTTAATTCACTTAAAGAACTAGCTAAAAATTATGATGTTATAGCAGTTTACAGCCAACCAGATAGACCCGCTGGGCGTGGTAAAAAATTAATAAAACCAGCTGTTAAAATAGCGGCTGAAAATCTTGGAATAGAAGTTTTTCAACCAGAAAGTTTAAA
>WRFW01000064.1 GCA_009787435.1 Defluviitaleaceae bacterium | reverse complement strand
TGGCAACTTCGCCATTTGTTAATTCTATATTATAAAAGCCGCTTATGTTTATTTTTAGCATATTATTTTGCTCCTCTTGTTTTGTGAAAATAGCTTTTTTGCATATTATAGCATATAATGTTTAACTATGCAAGTTTATTTAAATAGTTTAAGTTAAAAAAGCCCCCTTTAGGGGGCTTTTTTAACTACTAATGATAAATCATTAATAACTAGTTATTGTTTATTTTTGTAGTTTTGGACCATTTTTCTAACCATGCTTCCGCCTATGCTTCCAGCTTGAGCAGTAGTTAAATGGCCATTGCTACCTTCTTTTAAGTTTATTCCTAATTCTGCCGCTGTTTCATACTTCAATTTTTCCATACTTTCAGATGTGTAGTTGTTAGAGCTGCTTGAATTATTTGAATTGTTAGAGCTGTTTGTATTTTGCATAATTTTATCCCTCTTTTATAATTTTTCATAATTTTTTTATGATACTCTCTTTGGTAACGCTTCGCTTAAAATTTCTTTCAAGCTGTGGGTTACAAAAATATTATGTGCTTATATCATTTTTTATATTCTGGTTTTTTTAGGTTTATGCCTAAAACACCGCCCAAACTGCCTGTTACAATTGAAATTATAAAAAATAAAATTGCCCTGGCTATATTTAAAACGTCGCTCATTGAATACATTAAAACTATTAATAATGCAGAATAAACAGAGCCTGCCAGTGCACCCCAAAATATGCCTCTGCTCTTTTGTCCCCTTGCTGTGTCTACGCCTGCTATTAATCCGCTTATTATAACAGTTATAATAACCGTTAAATTTAAATGCTCTTCAGTCATTTGGGTGTATGTAAGCAAAATTGAATATATTAAAAATACAAACACAGTAACTGCATAGGCTAGTAAAACGCCTGTTGATAATTTTTTGATTTTATTCACATTAGTGCTCCTTTTTAATTAGTATATTTGGTTTTTCGTTTATTATTACTATTTTGCTGAATTTAAGTTGGCTAATATTTAATAAATATGTCTGTTGTTGTTAAAATATACAGAAATATAAAAATTGCTTGAAATTTTTTAGAAACCCAGCCAAGGTTTATATTTATTATAATTTTACCATTGCAATTCCTTAGTTATAGTTTTTAATAATAATGTATCAATTTTTAAAAACCTCTTGCAAAAAAAATACATGTGTGCTATAATTATATTATATATAATGAAATACATGAGTTTAAGGAAACTTAGAAAACCAAGGGAGGTAATATCATGTTAGAATTAAGAACAAATGCTATGAGTGTACAAGCTCAAACGCAAGGTTTAACTCAAAATAATAATGCTCCTAGAACTTCTTCTGAAAGGCTTTCTGAAGATTATTTAGCTTCAAATAATCAATCTGCAGATTTAGCTTCTTCATATTCTTTTGAAGCAAATAGAGTAGCAAATATAGAATTTGATAATCAAGCTGGATTATCCTATAATGTTCCTAACGAAGCTATTTATGAAGTGCCATATACATCAGAAAATGCAGAAGGTGTTTCTGTTTCACTAAATATCGATTATAGACCTTATACACCAGGCTCTGCAACTGCTCTCACTGCTAGAGAAGATAATTTAAACCAAGGTTTAGAAATTCTTGAAACTAGAGGGAATAGAATAGAAGAAGCAGAAACTGCATTTGAAGCTATTAGGCTAATGCGTGAAACTATGATTAATGAAGCACAAGCTACATTGCAAGCACAGTCTAACCAGTTCCAAGGTGCGGTAATTAGGCTTTTAGCTTAAGAAAGTAGAGAATTGGGTTGAAATTTATAACTTATGAAAAAACGGAAGCCCCTTTAGAAACAGGGCTATTGTCAGAGGTGAAAGAGGCTAAAATTTCTTTCACCTCTTTAGGCTGTGATAAAAACTTAGTAGATGGGCAAGCAATGCTAGGTTTAATTAATAGAGAAGGTTACGAGCTAACTAATAAAGATGAAGCAGATGTATTAATAATAAATACTTGTGGCTTCATTATGGACGCTACAAGCGAAGGAATCGAACAAATATTAGAGCTTGCCAAAAGAAAAAAAGAGGGTAAAGCAAAAGGGCTTATAGTTACTGGCTGTATGGCACAACGCTACCAGTCAGAAATTTTTAAAGAATTGCCAGAAGTTGATGCGGTAATAGGCACAACTCAGTTTCAAAAAATAAACCATGCCATTAGGCGGGTTATGGCAGGTGAATCTAATAATATATCATACCTTGCAGATAGAAACACGCCAACGCCAGATGATTACTATCTTTTAAGAAAGCACGATGGTAAACATTTCGCTTATCTTAAAATTTCTGAGGGGTGTGATAGAAATTGCACTTATTGCACTATTCCTAGCATACGTGGTCGCCATAGAAGCCGTTCTATTGAAAGCTTAGTTGAAGAAGCGACTATACTTGCTAGCCAAGGCGTTCGTGAATTAATAATAGTTGCTCAAGATACAACTCATTATGGCACAGACCTTTACGGTGAAAACCGTTTGCACATACTTCTAAGGGAGTTAAGCAAAGTGGATGGTATCCATTGGATGCGTATGTTATATGCTTATCCAGAGCATATAACTGAAGAAACTATTAAAGAAATGGCTAGAAACCCTAAAGTGCTTCCTTATTTAGATATGCCTATTCAGCATAGCCATGATTTTATATTGAAAAGAATGGGGCGTGGTGTTAATAATGCTAGGCTAGTTGAAATAATTAATCATTTGCGAAAATCTATACCCGGTTTAGTTCTTAGAACGACTGTAATAGTTGGTTTCCCAGGTGAAACTGAAGAGCATTTTGAGCAGCTTTTAGATTTTATTCGTGAAATGAAATTTGATAGGCTAGGGGTTTTTGCATATTCAAGGGAAGAGGGAACGCCAGCAGATAGGCTCCCAAATCACATTGAAGACCATATAAAGCAAAATCGTAAAAATTTAGTTATGCAAACTCAGCAAGAAGTTAGCGAAAGTAATTTAAGAAATCGTATAGGTACTACTTTGGAAGCTATAGTAGAAAAAAATACAAATGGGCACTATGCCGCTAGAACTTATATGGATTGTTATGAGATAGATGGCTTTGTATTTTTTGATTCAGAAGAAAAATACAATGAAGGTGATTTCGTTAATATTCGTATAACTCATAGTTTAGAACATGATTTAATAGGAGAAGTTGTCTAAATATGAATATAGCTAATAAGCTTAGTATTTTTAGGGTCGTTTTGATTCCTTTTTTTCTATTTTTTTTACTAGCAACGCCTTTTAGATATTCTAATTGGGTTGCAGTTTTTATATTTACAGTTGCAGCTATTACAGACGCTATAGATGGAAATTTAGCAAGAAAATTAGGGCAGATAACTAATCTCGGAAAATTTTTAGACCCAGTTGCAGATAAGCTTTTAGTTTGCAGTGCTTTAATTGCTCTAATCGAATTAGAAGCTATTCCAGCGGCAGCGGTTATAATTATTATAGCCCGTGAATTTATCGTAACCTTTTTTAGGACAATTGCAGCTAGTGCAAATGTAATAATTGCAGCCGATAAATTTGGGAAATTAAAGACTATTTTTCAAATAACTATGGTAATATACTTAATGATTTTTCTTGAGCTTTTCGGCTTTCTAGCTTTTTTAAATTTAGCCTTTTTTAATTACTTAGGCACAATAATTATTTGGCTAACAGTTTCTATTACTGCCTATTCAGCATTTAATTATATATATAAAAATATACAAATTTTTAAAGGGGTTCATTAGTTATTTATAAGTTTTTAGAGATGCCCATTTAATTATAATTTTTAAAGAGGGGTGCATTAATGGCAAAATCAAAACACCAACCAACTGTTTATG
>WRFW01000063.1 GCA_009787435.1 Defluviitaleaceae bacterium | reverse complement strand
AGAAAAGCCTGAATATGTAGGCGTCTGCTTTGATGTTAAAGGCGGCAGTTTTAGAGATGAACTGTTTGAGCAATATAAAGGGCATAGAAAATCAATGCCCGATGAAATGCGAGAACAAATGCCAGTTTTAAAAGAACTTCTCACTAAAATGAATATAAATGTTTTCGGTATAGAGGGTTTTGAAGCAGATGATGTTCTAGGAACGCTAGCAAAAAAAAGTGAAGCAAAAGGCTTAGCAGTTACCTTAGTTTCAGGCGATAGAGACCTTTTACAAATAGCTTCAGAAAATATAAAAATAAGAATTCCTAAAACTAAATCTGGGCAAACCTTAGTTGAAGATTACCTAGCAAAAGATATTTTAGAACAATTTGGAGTTACTCCAAATGAATTTATAGATGTGAAAGCTTTAATGGGTGATTCAAGCGATAATATACCCGGTGTGCCAGGTATAGGTGAAAAAACCGCACTTAAAATAATAAAAGAATTTAAAAACATTGAAAATGCAATAGAAAATTATGAAAAAATTAAGCCGGAAAGAATAGGCAGGCTTCTTTATGAAAATAGAGAGTTAGCTTTCTTAAGTAAAAAATTATCTATAATTGTTTTAGATGCACCCGCTGAAATTCCATCAAAAAAATCAGAAAATATTTTTAATGAACTAGCCTTTGAAGAATTCAAAAGATTAGAGTTAAACACTTTAGTTTCTAAATATTTTGATTTTCCTGCAGAGCCTGTAGCAGGTAAAATTGATTATAACAATTTAGATGAAAATGGAAAAGTTTTTAATTTCGCGGCTATAATCTCAGAAGATGAATATATTCTTAATGGAAAATTAGTTTCTGAAAGCAAATTAAAAGAGCTTGAAAGTATAATAGCCTTAGACTCTAAAAAATTTTTTAAAAAAGGTTTCACAAATGTCTCTTTTGACCTCTCATTAGCTTACTATGTTTTAAATATTCCGTTTGAAATGCCTGCTTTAAAAGGCAAAAAAAGATTTGATACCCTTTCAGAAGATGAAAAAATTGAATTTATAAATTCACATATGCAGCCTTTTGAAAAATATGAAGAGCTTAAAGAAGCCCTTTCTGAAAATAGGTTATATTATAATATAGAATTTCCGCTTGCCAAAGTTTTGGCAGATATGGAGCAATTTGGAATAAAAATAGATATTCACACTTTAAATGATTTTGATGCTGAAATTGGGCACAAAATAGACGTTTTGGGTATAGAAATCCGCACTTTAGCCGGTGAAGAATTTAATATTAACTCCCCAAGCCAACTTGGCGTTATACTTTTTGAAAAGCTTGGCTTAAAAGGGGCAAAAAAAACGAAAACAGGCTATTCAACTGCTGCAGATGTTTTAGAAAAGCTTAAAGATAAACATGAAATAATACCAAAAATACTTGAATATAGAATGTTAGCTAAGCTTAAATCAACTTATTGTGAGGGGCTTGCAAAAGCTATGAACCCTTTTACTAATAAAATTCACGGCAATTTTAATCAAACAGGGGCTGCTACCGGCAGGCTTTCTATGACAGAGCCAAATCTTCAAAATATTCCAATCCGAACTGAATTGGGCAGAAACCTTAGAAAAATATTTATACCCTCAGATGATAGCTATATTTTTTTAGATGCAGACTATAGCCAAATAGAGCTTAGAATTTTAGCCCATTTTGCAAAAGACCCAATAATGATAGAAGCATATAAAAATGAAGAAGATATTCACAAAATTACAGCAGCAACAGTTTTGGGGAAAAATGTGAGTGATATTACAGAAAAAGAGCGGAGCAGTGCAAAAGCTATAAATTTTGGTATAATATATGGCATGGGTGGCTTTAGTCTCTCAGAAGATTTAAAAATTACTAAAAAAGAAGCAGATGTGTTAATAGAAGCATATTTTCTAAAATACCCTTCTATCAAAGCTTATTTAGATAGCTCTATAGAGTTTGCTACAGAAAATGGCTATGCAGAAACTTTGTTTGGTAGAAAAAGGCTAATTCCAGAGCTTAAATCAAAAAGCTTTTTTCAAAGAGGTTTCGGTGAAAGAATGGCAATGAACACACCCTTGCAAGGTACAGCAGCAGATATTATAAAAATTGCTATGTTAAATGTTCACAATCGCCTTAAAAAAGAAAATCTTAAATCACGTTTAATTTTAACAGTTCACGATGAGTTAATAGTTGAAGCTAAGAAAACAGAAAAAGAACAAGCAAAGCAAATTTTAAAAGAAGAAATGGAAAGAGCGGCAGAGCTTTTAGTCCCCCTAGTTGCAGAAGTTAATGAAGGTGAAACTTGGTATGATTCAAAATAAAAATTATTATAAACAGGGGAAAAAAGTTATAGGGGTTACAGGGTCTTCTGGCTCTGGTAAAAGTTACGTTTCTAAACTTTTTGAAAAATTTGGGGCATTAATTATAGATGCAGACAAAGTAGGGCATAGCATTTTAGAAAATGAAGCGAAAGAAAAAATTTTAAAAGAATTTGGCACAGTTTCAAGAAAAGAACTAGCCGCCCAAGTTTTTTCAAATAAAGAAAAGCTAAATATTTTAAATAATATTATGCACCCGTTAATAATTGATAAAATTTTGAATATAATTAAAACTAACAATTTTGTTGTTATAGATGCAGCTTTACTTTTTGAAACAGGGTTAGATAAATATTGCACAGAAACTATATATGTTTTTGCGAGCTATAACACTATATTAGAAAGGATAATTCAAAGGGATGGTATCACAAGAGAGCACGCAATGGCAAGGTTAAAAAGCCAATCTAAAAACATCCCCAATGTAAATATTATAATTTATAATGAAAAATAAAAAAATTTGGGTTTTCATCGCTTTTCTATTCCTTTGCGGCTGTTTTCTAGGTCTTTTATTAGTTCGGCGGTATTTACCCCTTAATTATACAGATATAATTATTCACTATGCAGCTATTTATGAAGTGGACCCTTTATTAATTGCTGCTATTATAAACGTTGAAAGCAGGTTTAATAGAACTGCAGTTTCACATGCGGGGGCAAGCGGGCTTATGCAAATTATGCCAAATACTGCCTATTGGATAGCTGAGCACCTAGGCATAGAGGGCTTCGTATATGAAGATATGATTTTTAACCCAAGAATTAATATAAACATGGGCACATGGTATATTTCAAGGCTAATTCAAAACCATTATAATATTGAAACTGCCCTTGCAGCTTATAATGCAGGCAGTGGAAACGTTTTGAATTGGCTTAATGATTATAGATTTTCACAAGACGGGCAAACCCTTTCACATATTCCCTTTTTAGAAACGAGAAACTATGTTGAAAGGGTTCAATTAGTAAGGCAGTTATATGCTTTTTTATGGCGTTTTAGAGGAATTTTATGAAGAAAAAAATATTAATATTTTTATCGCCTGCAATTTTGCTATTATCATCTTGCGTTTTTTTACAATCTGAAGATGATATAGTTGAAATAGAGCAAGTAGTAATTGATGTTAGTTCTAATACACAAAATTTATATGTAGAGCCGCCTAGTATGCAATTAGAGCCAGTTCAAGGCGGTGGGTTATCTGTAGTTAGCCGCAGGCCTAGCACACTAAACCCCATTATTAACATAGATGAATCTGTAAATGAAGTTCTAGGCTTCATATTTGAAAGTTTGTTCGTGCTTTTAGATGGGCAAATGGAGCCAATGTTAGCAGAAAGCTTAAACCAAACGAGTGCAACTTCTGCAATTTTAACCCTCAGAGAAGCAACCTGGTCAGATGGGACAAGCATTACAACAGATGATGTTGCGTTTACTATAAACGCCATAAGAAATAATAACTCTCTTTTCAGCGTTTCAAATATAACG
>WRFW01000062.1 GCA_009787435.1 Defluviitaleaceae bacterium | reverse complement strand
CTGTTGCAATTGGCACTGCAGGGGCTGCAAATGCAGGGCTTTTAGCAGCCCAAATTTTGGCTTCAAATGATAGCGATTTACACGCAAAATTAACGCAAAGAAGAAAGGCAATAGAGGAAAAAGTTTTAAACTTAAAGTTGTAGCTATAGATACCCAATTTAACAACTTATAAAACTCATAAGGAGAAACAGAAACTAATGAAAACAATAATGCCATATAAAACAATAGGTATGATAGGCGGCGGGCAGCTAGGCAAAATGATGGCACAATGTGCCAAAGCAATGGGATATACAGTAGCCGTGTTAGACCCTACACCAAATAGCCCTTGCGGCCAAGTTTCAGATATAGAAATAACAGCCGATTATAATGATATGGAAGCAATAAAAAAACTAGCAGACCTTAGCGACGTTATTACATACGAATTTGAAAACATAGACTATGATGCTTTAGTTTGGTTAGAAAAAAATGCAAATCTTCCACAAGGGAGCCACGTTTTAAAAATTACACAGCACCGCTACTCTGAAAAAAAAGCAATAAGTGATATGGGCATTCCAGTGGCACAGTTTGATTTAATAGATTCTGAAGCTTCTTTAAAAGAAAAAGTTTATTACCCAAGTGTGCTAAAAACTACACGCGGTGGGTATGATGGCAAAGGGCAAGTAGTCTTAAAAACTGAAGCAGATTTAGCCACAGCTTTAGAGTTAGTTAAAAATAATGAATGTATATTAGAAAAATGGATTTCTTATGATATGGAAATATCGGTTATAATAGCGAGAAGCACAACTGGTGAAGTTTCTATATTCCCAGTCGCTGAAAATATCCATAAAAATAATATTTTGCATCAAACTATAGTTCCTTGTAGAGCTTCTAATGCTGTTCAAGAAAAGGCAAGGGCATATGCTGAAACTATAGCAGAAAAATTAAATGTTATTGGTCTTATAGCAGTTGAAATGTTTGTAGTTGGCGAAGAAATTTATATAAACGAGCTTGCCCCTAGGCCGCACAATTCAGGGCACTATAGTATGGACGCTTGTATAACAGGGCAATTTGAACAGCATATAAGAGCGGTTTGCAGCTTGCCGCTTGGCGAAACAACTTTGCTTAGCCCTGCTATAATGGTAAACATTTTAGGAGACCATATGGATAAAGAAAATATGAGCAACTTAGAAAGATATATGCCACTATTAAATAAAGGCAAAATTCATTTATATGGCAAGGCACAAGCAGTGAATAAAAGAAAAATGGGTCATGTAAATATTTTGGGTGAAACAGATGAAGTGCTTGAATTAATAAATAAAACTGGCATATGGGAAAATAGCGTATGAAAAATATAAATAGTTATCGTGTTTTTGTAGAAAAAAAAGAAGATTTTAAGAGCGAAGCAAAAAAGTTAATGCGTGAACTTAACGAAGCTTTAAACATCTCTTTAGAAAAAGTTCGTATTATAAACGTCTATGATTTATTTAATGTGAGCGAAAGCGAACTTGAAATTGCAAAATCTCAAGTGCTTTCAGAATTAGTAACAGATAATATTTACGATACAATAAAGCTAGATGGTGAAATTTTTTTCGGAATAAAATATTTAGAAGGCCAATATAACCAAAGAGCAGACTGGGCGACCCAGTCTCTTCTTTTGCTCACTAGTAATGAAAATGCTATTGTGAAAAGTAGTAAAATAATTATTTTAGATGATAATAGCGGCGAGCATTTAGAGAAAATTAAAAAGCTTTTAATAAACCCAGTGGAAGCTATTGAAATGAGCTTAGAAGACCCTGTATATTTAGAAGAAGCAGTAGAGCCTAGCCCTATTTTAATTTATTCAAATTTTATAAACTTAGAAGAAGCAGAGCTTACTAATTTTTTAAACTCCAACAATATGGCAATGTCTCTAGCAGATATTAAACACATTCAAGCTTACTTTAAAAATGAAGAAAAACGAAACCCAACAGAAACCGAGCTAAAAGTTTTAGATACTTATTGGTCTGATCATTGCAGGCACACTACTTTTGAAACAATTTTAGAAAACATCAATTTTAAAGAGGGTAATTTTAAAGAAACAATGCAAAATGCCTTTAATGATTACTTAGAAATGCGAAAATTTGTTCACTCAGAAGAAAAACCTATAACTTTAATGGATATGGCAACAATAGCCGCTAAATATGAGCATAAAAAAGGCAACTTAGAAAATATTGAGCTTTCAGAAGAAGTTAATGCTTGCAGTTTACACATAGAAGTGGAAGTGGATGGCAAAAAAGAGCCTTATCTTTTAATGTTTAAAAATGAAACACACAACCATCCAACAGAAATAGAACCTTTTGGTGGTGCTTCCACTTGCATAGGCGGCTGTATTAGAGACCCTCTTTCTGGCAGGGCTTTCGTATACCAAGCTATGCGTATTAGTGGAAGCGGCAATATTTCAGAGCCTATAGAAGATACGATTAAAGGCAAGCTTCCGCAAAAAATTATTTCAAAAGGGGCTGCCCATGGAAGCTCTTCTTATGGAAATCAAATAGGTGTGCCAACTTCTTTTGTAAGAGAAATCTATCACGAGGGGTATAAAGCTAAGCATATGGAAGTTGGGGTAGTTGTTGCGGCGGCTCCTCTTAAAAATATCGTTCGTGAAAAGCCTATAGCTGGGGATAAAATAATTTTGCTAGGCGGTGCCACCGGGCGAGACGGCATAGGCGGTGCTACTGGCTCCTCTAAAGCACACAATATCACTTCCTTAGAAACTGCTGCCTCTGAAGTTCAAAAAGGCAATGCATTAATAGAGCGAAAAATACAACGTTTATTTAGAAATGAAAAAGTAACCACTCTCATTAAAAAATGTAATGATTTTGGGGCAGGTGGTCTAGCAGTTGCTATAGGCGAGCTTGCAAATAGCTTAGAAATTAACTTAAATGCTGTTCCATTAAAATATAAAGGTTTAAATGGCACAGAAATAGCTTTAAGTGAATCACAAGAGCGTATGGCGGTTGTCTTATCGCCTGAAAATGTTGAAAAGTTTATAACATATGCTAATGAAGAAAATCTAGAAGCGGTTATAGTTGCAGAAGTTACTAACTCTAATAGGTTAGTTATGAATTACAATGGTGAACCAATTGTAAACATATGTAGAGATTTTTTAAATACTAATGGCGTTACTAATTATATGAATTTGCAAGTTGAAACTAATATAACCGAAAATATATTTGCTTCAAAATATAGAGATATTTTATCAAACTTATCACAGCCAAATGTAGCTTCGCAACAAGGTATGATAGAGCTTTTTGATTTTTGCGTTGGTGCGGGCACTGTGTTAGCTCCTTTTGGCGGTAATTTTCAATTCACTGAAATTGAGGGTTCTGTTCATAAAATACCTGTTTTAAATGGAAGCACAAACACTTCTTCTATATTAACTTATGGCTATAATCCAGATATTTCTTCAATCTCTCCTTTTCATGGGGCAGCTTATGCAGTTATAGAATCTATTGCAAGAGTAGTTGCTTTGGGCGGTAAATGGCAAGGAATACGCTTATCTTTTCAAGAATATTTTAGAAAATTAGGCAGTGATGAAACCCTTTGGGGCGAGCCTTTTAAGGCATTATTAGGTGCGATTACCGTGCAAAAGCAATTTGGCTTGCCTGCAATTGGCGGCAAAGATAGTATGAGCGGCTCTTATGAAGATTTACACGTGCCACCTACTTTAATCTCATTTGCAATTCAAACTGAAGATGCTGAAAATATAATATCTTCAGAGTTTAAGCAAATGGACACATACATTTATTTAATAAAGCATACCCCAAAAGAAGATATGATACCAAATATTCCACAGTTAAAAGAAAATTTTGA
>WRFW01000061.1 GCA_009787435.1 Defluviitaleaceae bacterium | reverse complement strand
TTGAGGGTGTAACTGTTTCTTTTGATGATTCAGAAGAAACAAGCACTGAAAGTGATAAAATAGAGCGTGAATTTTTAAGCGAACCAGAAGCTCTAAATAAGATTAACAAAATTATAGAAGATAACCCGAATAGACAGCTTACATTTAATTACTATATCTCAAATATTGAGCGTATTATTAATATTGCTAAAACTTGCAAACGTGAACTCGTTTTAGATGCTTATCACGCTTATGTAGTTAAAGAAGTTAGCGGGGTTAATATTAAATATTATAGTTTAGATGCTAAAGATTATGGTTTAGATAAAAGCTTAGGAGTAAATTTTGAAACGCTAATTAATGATGAATCTAATTATTTTTGGCAGTTAGATAAATTAGCTTTGCAAAAGTTAGATAGCCTTAAATCAGGTGGTATTTATATACATTCAAATGCAGTTCCGCTTGGCGAGTTTGACCCTGCATATAAACCTTTTATGGAAAGCTTTGAGAAACAAGGCTTAGAAGTAATAAGCATAACTTCCACAGGGCACGCCAAGCCAAATGATTTACAAAAAATTATTGATTTAATTAAACCAAAGTTATTAATACCAATCCATTCTCTTAAACCAGAGCGTTTAATTAACAACCATGGCGAACGTCTGTTGCCAGAAAAAGGGCAAACTATTTAGAATGTTGTTGCAAAAACAATTGCATTTATGTTATAATAATAATGAACTATTATAAAAGGACTTATTTATGAAAGCAATTTACCCTGGAAGTTTTGACCCAACTACTAATGGGCATTTAGACATTATTAAAAGAGCTGTTAAATTTTGTGATGAGCTAGTAGTGGCTGTTTTAGATAATAATAGAAAAGAATCATTATTTACAGTGGAAGAAAGAATGGAGCATTTAATAGTTTTAACTAAAGATATGCCTAAAGTTTCTATTGCTAGCTTTTCAGGTCTCTTGGTAGATTTTGCGAAAAAAGAAAATGCAAATATAATAATAAGAGGCTTAAGAGCTTTGACTGATTTTGAATATGAATTCCAAATGGCTTTAACTAATAGAAAATTAAATGAGCAAATTGAAACAGTATTCATACCGACAAGCCTAGACCAGCTTTATGTTAGCTCTAGTGTCGTTAAAGAGATATCCCAATTTAGTGGCGATATTAGTAAGTTAGTTCCTTCACAACTTGAAGAAGTTATACATAGGAAAATTAAGAGGAGAAGTTAAAAATGGACCAAAGTGCAATGGAAAAATATTTAGTACAAATAGAGGACGTTTTGGAAAATGCTAAAACAGTTCCATTTAGTAGTAAAGTATCTGTTGATAAAGAACAAGTATACGAAATATTAGATGAAATACGCTTAAATCTTCCTAATGAGTTGAAAGAATCTAAAAAACTAATAGAAAATAAAGACCGTTTTTTGCGTGATGCAGAAAAACGTTCTGAATCTGCTTTAGAATCTGCCCAAGCAGAAGCTACAGCAATAATAGAAGATGCTGAAACAAGAGCATTAAGGCTAGTTTCAGAGCATGAAATTTACAAACGGGCTATGGAAGAAGCTGAAATTTTAGTTGAAGAAGCCCAGAGAGATTCAAGAAGCGTTCGGCTTAATTCCATGGAATATGCAGATGAAATGTTAACAAAAGCTGAAACAGTGCTTCGGCAAACTCTTGAAAATGCAGATAGGCAACATTCAGAAGCAAGCTTATTTATGAATAAAATTTTAGATACTTTATTTGAAAATAGACAAGAGCTGAGAGGTGGGTCTAAAAATTAAAATTTAGTTGATTTTACCTTGAAAAAGCTTTATAATATTATTAAACGATACGTAATAAATAGGGAGGACTATGGATTTTTTATCAACAACTAAAGAAAAAGCAAGAACTTTAAATCGCACTATCGTGTTGCCGGAAGCTGAAGATGAAAGAGTAATAGAAGCGGCTAAGCAAATTTTAAAAGAGGGCATTGCAAATGTTATATTAATCGGTAATGTAGATGTTGCAGGTGCTACTATAATAGTTCCTGAAAAATATGAAAAATTAGATGAGCTTTCAGAAAAATTAGCAGAGCTTAGAAAATCAAAAGGGATGGTCTTTGATGAAGCAAAAGCGTTGCTTTCTACTAACTCTCTCTATCTAGGTGCTATGTTAGTTAAAGAGGGTATCGCACACGGTATGGTTGCGGGTGCTGTAAACTCTACTCCAGATGTTATGAGGGCTGCTTTGCAAGTTGTTAAAACGGCACCGGGCACTAAGCTAGTTTCAACTTTCTTTGCAATGCTAACTAATAGTGAATTTGGAGAAAATGGCAACTTTATTTTTGCGGATTGTGCATTAAATCAAAACCCAACTGCTGAAGAGTTAGCACAAATTGCTGTTGATTCTGCAAAAAGTTTTGAAGCTTTATTTGGAAAAGAAGCAATAGTTGCTATGCTTAGCCATTCTACTATGGGTTCAGCAAAGCATGAAGATGTAACTAAAGTTACGCAAGCTACTACTCTTGCAAAAGAGTTATCACCAAATTTAAAGTTAGATGGTGAGCTTCAATTAGATGCTGCAATTATTCCGTCAATTGGCAAAAGTAAAGCACCTAATAGCTCTGTTGCAGGTGTTGCAAATGTGCTTGTGTTTCCAGATATAGATGCCGGAAATATAGGCTATAAATTAGTTCAAAGGTTTGGCGGTGCTGAGGCTATTGGGCCTATTACTCAAGGGCTGTCTAAACCAGTTAACGACCTTAGCCGTGGCTGTAGCGTAGAAGATGTAGTAGCTGTAGTAGCACTTACTGCACTTCAGGGATAAAAGAAGCTGAAAAACATGGCACAAATTAGAAGTTTCTATGTTGCTAAAATCATATTTGGTTATATTGAATAGTGAAAAGTATACCTCAGATGAAAAAGTGTCAATTTAAAAAGAACTATTTGAAGAAACTACAAAATAAAGGAGAAAAATAAATTTTTATGAAAGTATTAGTTTTAAACTGTGGGTCTTCTTCGCTTAAATATCAAGTTTTTGATATGGGTAACGAAAGCGTTTTAGCTAAAGGTCTTTGTGAAAGAATAGGTATAGAGGGTTCTATAATAAAGCATAAAGGAACTGGTGAATTAAAAAAAGAATCGCCAATGAAAGACCATAAAGATGCTATAGGTCTTGTTTTGGAAGCTATAGTAGATAAAGAATATGGTGTTCTTAAAAACTTAGAAGAATTAGACGGTGTAGCTCATAGAGTTGTGCACGGTGGTGATAAGTTTAGCGGCTCTGTTATAATAAATGATGAAGTTCTTTCAGCTATTAAAGATTGTGTTGAATTAGCTCCTCTTCATAACCCGCCAGGCATAAGTGGTATTGAAGCAGTTACTGCTCTATTGCCAAATATAAAGCAAACAGGTTCTTTTGATACTTCTTTTCACCAAACTATGCCTGAAAAAGCTTATATGTATGCAATACCATATAAATTTTATGAAAAATACAGCATAAGACGTTATGGTTTTCACGGTTCAAGCCATGTTTATGTTAGCTCAGAAGCTGCAAAGCTCCTAGGCAAGCCGACAGAAGATTTAAAAATAATAACTGCTCATCTAGGGAATGGCTCAAGTGTTACAGCAGTTAAAAATGGTAAATCTATAGATACTACAATGGGTTTAACTCCTTTAGAGGGGCTTGCAATGGGAACGAGAAGCGGTGATTTAGACCCTGCAATAATAGAATTTTTAGCAGAAAAAGAAAATTTAACTGCTAAACAAGTTGTAAATATTTTGAATAAAGAGTCTGGTGTTTTAGGAATTTCAGAAGTGAGTAGTGATTTTAGAGATATTGAAGATGAA
>WRFW01000060.1 GCA_009787435.1 Defluviitaleaceae bacterium | reverse complement strand
CTAATATAGAAATCGAAATTTATGAAGTTTCCAGCGAAACTGAGCCTTACAATGAACAGGTAAATATGGAATTAGCAGAAGTTGAAGAAACGGCACAAAATTTAAGCAATACAGTTGCACAAAATGTGCCAAATTTACCGTTATCAGAAGAACAAAGCGATTTACAATCCCAACCTTTGGAAGACGTTTCTCAAATCATAGCTATCCCTTGGCCGCCCTCTCGTGTAGACGATGAAGAAAGACAAATAGCTACCACAGGCGGTATGCGTTTTGGAGCGATTATATTAGAATGATTACTGACAACATAAATATGAACGGCCGTAAGAAACTCGAAAATGCTGTAAACGATATGTATACAAATACTATTTCTTATAATGAAACTATGCACGAACGCCTAAAAGCTAGAATTTATAAAGAAATATCAAATGTAGCTGGGCAGTTAAATAGTGAAAAATCATTTTATATATACACTTCGGCTGAGGAAATAAGCAAAATAGACCCTATAGATGAATTTTTAAGCCCTATAATTCCAGAAGACTTAGAAAGTGCAAATTATAACTTAGCTGAAATAAATCATAACATAAAAAATGGACAGCCTTTCACTTTAGCAACTATTTTTATGGAATGCGATTTTCTAACTTTAAGCGAGCTAATACGAAATAAAAAAACTTACAAAGGGCAAATAGTAACGGACAAAAGCACATATGATATAAATTTTCATATAGAGCATTCAGCAAAGTATATAAATGAAATAGAAAAGCTTTACCGCATTTTTCAAAATAACGGCGTAAAATGGCGTACAATAAATTGCCCATTTGCATACAAATATATAGATTTAATCATAAAAGAAGAACTCGCCACAGAGGGGGACATACAAGAGATAACAATAAACTTAGATGAATACGAACCATATAAAAGACCAAATGTTATACCGCTTTGGAACGTAACAAAGTTAACTATGCCAAACTCATCTAACTATATGCCCGTTATCGATAGGCTCATATTTGAACATGAAATAAAGCTAGACAGTTCTATTAATGGCTATTTACTAGCCTCCCACAATAACGACTACTTATATCATAGAAGACAAGAAGATGAATTTATAATGGTAACTTCAAAAGATATAGAAGAAGATATGGAAATTTTAAGAGTTAATAACCCATCAAATTTTAGAAAAAATTCTTACGCTTATGAAGTTTTATCAAATATGAGCACAGCAAAGCCAAAACCTATAATAAGAACAAAATCAGAAATATTTGATTTTGTAAATTCTTATAGGTTAGCTAGTCTTTCTAATCTTGAAATTTTAGAAATTTATAATACTTTTGGCAGTAAAACTGCTGCCGCCGAAAGCAATTACAGTGCTTTTAAACATACAAGTATACACGAACAAACTGTAAATTTAAATAACTTTTTAGATAACAACGTAAGAAGTGATATGCACAAAAAGGTAATGCTTTTATCTTTTAATGGAAACTACAGCGATTTTTTAATATACGATAAAATGAGTTTTTTAATCTCTGAATTGCAGTTGTTTTTTCCAGAATATCGCTTAGTAGGTAAGCTTGTTTAGATATATTTAGCCCTACCGCAGGTATTTTTGAAATTTACTTGATATCTTAATTTATCTTATCCAAGATATATTTTTGGAATAAAGAATTTTAGCAATTTTAGCCCCATCGCAGGTGGTTATGAAATTTACTTAATATTTTAATTTATCTTATCCAAGATATATTTTTGGAATAAAGAATTTTAGCAATTTTAGCCCCACCGCAGGTGGTTATGAGGAAATATGAATTATATTTGGGAACTAGCAATAAAAGCTATAGAGCAAAATATAGAGCCAGAAGAAATTTTCTATAAATATGGTATGCCATTCTCCCCTTATATGGAGCTTAGCTTTTTTGAAATGAACGAAACCAATGCTCTCAAAGAAGTAGAAATAAACCCTTATTATCGCTATTATTCTATTTTCAAAGAGCTTTTTGAACCTAACTTAGAAGAAAACGAAGAGATTATAGCAACCCTACACGATAATTTAATTCACCACTTAAAAGATATAGATGTGTTTATGGGCATGTGCAAACGCGAATATCACATAAATTTTATTATAAAAGATATGCAAAATGGCTACTTTGGTGATTATGTAGGTGAAAATATAAATGTTTTTTCACACACCGAAAAAAAGATACTAGCAAATAACATATTATATTTATACGAAACAGGCGAAAATATCTTTCTTCTAAAAGAAACGATAAAAAAGATATTTGTAAATGCTTACATACTTTCCAACACAGAAGAAAAAGATGAAGTAGTGTTTTTCTTGCGAACAAATGAAACCGAAGTGAAACATTTGAAAATAGAAATAATAAAACACATATTCTTGCCATTCAAATTTAACATTTTAGTCTACTGGGAACTAATTTTTGGAGTAATGGGCGTGCCAGAGCTCATGAAAATGGGCGAAACTATGAATTATTGATTATCACTTTTGGTGAGATTTAATTTTAGTATAGCTACAAATATAGAAAATAATAAAAAGGCTTGCCAGCCAGCCTAATTCACGGAGTTTTATATCGCAAACTGAAATAGTCCTACGCGTATATGCCCGATGCAGGTGGTTACAAAACTACATAGGAGAACTTTAATGTTAACAATGAAATTAAGCGGTTTTCATAACATAGAATTATCAAATGGCGAAATTATAGAGTGGAAATATATAAACACTCCAGATGATTTTTCTTTAAATAAAGAAAGTATTTTCGTAAGCTATATGGCTAGCATAAAACGAGGTACTAACCGTAAAGCTGTTTGGTACGCAAAGCCATATTACGCTATAGGTATTGAACTAAAAATAAATATGGAAACCGCCTATAATTTTGAATTAAATGCTAAAAATGTTAGTAGTCCAGAAAATATCAATAACCCAAATGAAAAGCTTATAAACAGAATAGCAAAATGGGCAAACACAAGATATGAAGATAATCCAGGTAAGTGGTATCACTCTTTAGAAGTAGCCGCATACAAATCCGACACTTTAATTCGTTCTATAACTCTTAACAAAGCCTTTATAGTAGACTACAACGAATATTATAACGAAAAAGGCGATAGAATAGCTCACCTTTTAGTAGGTCAAAAGCCGGACATAGTAGATGAGGTTTTAATAAACGGCGAAGCTTATGGAATTAGAATTAAACCCCAGCCAAAGCCTACAAACTTTTTTGCAAGCTCTGCCTTACTTCGTGAAAATCCTTTCACTAGAATAGTGGAAGAAACACAAGCTAATGCAGCAATAGAATTAGGCGACACTTTAGATTATATACTAACCTCCGAACAGAGAAGAAATTTAAGAAATCTAATCAGAAATAGTTCATCAACAGATAACTTTTTTAATTCACTTTCAAGAGAACAACAAAGGCAGTTACAATTTTTAAATAGTGAAAGACTATCAAATCTAAACGACACTCAAAGGCTTTCCCTTTTAAAATATTTAGACGATAACTCAAAAACGAACCGCATAAGCCATGATTTTTTGAGAGGGCTAGGACTTGTGCCGAATGGTCTTAATCGAATGCAAGTAGCCCATAATATAGAAACACCTATATTAATGGAATATATAGCAATAACGCAAAGCGGAATGGATTTATCCCATCATGAAAGAATGCACGCCCAGCGAAGAATGGCTGAGCTTTTTGGAACAATTACAGCTGGGGCAGTCCCAAGAGCGGGTGGGAATAATCAACGACAGCCCCAAAGGCAGCAATCACAACA
>WRFW01000059.1 GCA_009787435.1 Defluviitaleaceae bacterium | reverse complement strand
TGTAAGCCTTTCTACAATAGGTATAGCAATTCTTTGGGTTTCTAATATTTTATGTTTTTGTCCGAACTCGCTAAACTCACGTTCTATTTTATACATGTTTAATATTCTTACAATATCAAGTAGATTATTGTCTGTTTCGCCCACTTTTTTAAAATGTTTTTTTATTTTATTTTGTAAAGCTTCTTCCTTTTTAGGGTCTATATTCCATTTAAGCTCAACAAACTCTTTTATTAAAGCGTTCCTAACTTCTTTACTTTCTTGCACAGTTAACCCCTCTTTTCAATATTAATCAAACCCGTCAGTATAAGTAAGACTTAAAGGCATTATAGTTATACTTTTTTTTATCATAAAAATCATATTTGCTTCTTTCCTTTCCTTTTTATTTCATAGCCTATGGGTTGCATATTCATTGATTATAAAGCACAAAATTTTAAGGGTATTAATCTTAATTATTGCTAAAAGTATATAAATTTTTATGCTTTTATATTTTGCTTCAAAATAACGCACATAGTTAAATTTTTTGCTAATAATGCTTAAATTATAACACTATTTTTGGCTGTTGTCAACCAAATTTCTTGATTTTTTAAAAAATAATTTAAATTTTTAAACGTTTTTTAAGCCATTTAACTAAGCTTGCTCTTTTGTATAAAGGGATGTATTCAAATTATATACGTGCCACAGGTGATTTTAGGCACACAGTATTTTACAAACCGACAAAAAGATGATAAAATTACATAGTAAGTTTATTACAAATAATAAAACCTCAAAGGAGAAGAAAAATGACATATAAAAATATGTATATCGAATTATTTAATAATCAACAAAGAAGTATAGAGGAGTTGCAAAATGCTCATCTTGAAACAGAAACACTTTTTACTAAGTTAGAAAATTCTGAATATGAATTGGAAGCTTATGAAGAAGCATACTTCAAATTATTTAATGCAGCAACGGCTACAATAGAAAAGCTTAAAACTGCACAATTAATAGGCGAAAATAGCTACACAAGTGTAGATGAAGATAGTCTTTTCTTTGGGAATTAAAAAAAGAGCTGAAAAGCTCTTTTTTTAATATTTATCTTAAAAGTTTTTTGAAATTGTGAACTATGCCCGCTTTTTCTATACTTTCGCTTAAAATTAAGTTAGTTCTTGCTAGCTCTTCGCCATTAGTTTTGTATATTATCTCACCAAGCACTTCCCCTTGCTCCATAGGGGCATTAATAAATTTAGGCAAAATAACTTCTTCTTCAATTGTAACTTCAGCCCCTTTAGGCACTACTAAAGAAACCGTATTTTCATTTATAGCTGCTGCTGTTTCAGCTTCCCCTTTATGAACTGCCACATTGCTTTCAAATGGTTCGCTTTCCTTAGACATGTAGTTTGCAAAGCCATAATCAAGAAGTTTTTTTGCTTCTGCAAATCTTATAGGTCCAGAGGGGCTTCCTAAAACTACAGAAACTAATTTTAAATTTTCCCTTTCAGCAGAGGCAGCCATACAAAATAATGCTTCAGAAGTTGAGCCGGTTTTTAAACCAGTAAGCCCCTCATAATTTCTTATTAATTTATTTGTGTTAGTTAAACCAAATTCTTTTTCGCCTTTAGCCGTTTTATGAATTATAGTATCTTGCCAAGTGTTTGCTATTTCTGAAACTTGTGGGTGTTTAGTTATAAGCTCGGCTGCCATTAAAGCAATATCATAAGCTGTAGTTAAATGGTTTTCAGTATCAAGCCCTGTTGCATTTTGAAAAGTTGTGTTTTGCATACCTAGTTCTTTTGCTCTTTCATTCATTAGTGCAACGAAAGCTTCTTCAGAGCCTGCTATATGCTCTGCCATTGCTACTGAAGAATCATTTGCCGAAGCTATAATTATACTTTTTAAAAGGTCTGAAACTTGTTGCTTTTGCCCAGCTTCAAGAAAAATTTGGCTTCCACCCATTGAAGCTGCATGTTCTGAAATAGTTACTATGTCTTCTTTTTTTATTCTGCCTGTTTCTAATGCTTCATAAGTTAAAAGGATAGTCATCACTTTTGTTACACTGGCAGGCGGTAATTTTTCATGCTCATTATGAGCCTTTAAAATTTTTTTATTATCTGCTTCAATCAAAACTGAACTTTTTGCATCTATAGTTTGTGCCTGTGTATTTTCATCTGCCAAATTTTGTGTATATATGGTTTCATTTTTCAAACTAGCATTTTTTAGCACATCGGGATTTGCAAAACTTGCAAAAATATTTGTAGTTGCCATTAAACATATAGCAAGTGTTAAAATTATTTTTCGCATAAAAATACTCCTAAAATTATATTGTAGTTTATAATTTTAGGATGTGCTTTTAAAGTTATAATTATTCATATTTTCGGCGTATAAAATTTATAGATGAAGTCTATTAAATATAAAGAGCTAGTGCTTAAATAATGTTATCTAACAAATGGGCTTTGCCACTTCTTTTTAGATATGCTTAAATAACATTATTTAAGCAAAACTCTATATTGTTTGCACTGTTTTGAATCTATTTTCTTCTGTTAATAAGAAAATTAGGAATTTCAAAATTGCCGTCTGAATCTGTGTTTTCTCTAAGTGGTGAAAGTTCTTCACGGGCTTCAGGAATTTCTTCTTCAGTTATTTTCTGTTTTTCAGCATTTTCTTTCGGTTGTGCGGCTGCCTGCTGCTGCGGCTTAAATTCTATAGGCTGTGCTGTATATTCCTCTTCAAGCCCAGTCGCTATAACTGTTATTATTACTTCATCTTTAAGGTCGTCTATTAAAGCTGTACCAAATATTATTTCTGCATCTGGGTCTGCATCGGCAGATATTATTTCAGTTGCTGCAGCTGTTTCTGCTAAACCTAAGTTTCCATCGCCTGCGATACTTATAAGTATGTTTTTAGCACCCCTCATAGAAGTTTCAAGAAGTGGGCTATTAATAGCTTGCTTCGCCGCAACTTCACACTTATTTTTCCCATTTGCACGCCCCACGCCCATGTGAGCAATGCCTTTATCTATCATAGTAGTTCTAACATCTGCAAAATCTAAGTTTATATCGCCTGCTCTTAATATAAGGTCTGCAATGCCCACAACGCCTTGCTTTAAAACTTCATCTGCTATTTGGAAGCTTTCTTTTAGAGAAGTATCTTTTTCTACCACTTCCAAAAGCTTTTGGTTTGGTATTACAATTAAAGTGTCCACATTTCTTTTAAGCTCATCAATACCTGCCATTGCGTTTTTCATACGCTTTTTACCTTCAAAAATAAACGGTTTAGTAACAACGCCAACTGTTAATATGCCTTGCTCTTTAGCAATTGCAGCAATTACAGGGGCAGCCCCTGTTCCAGTGCCGCCGCCCATGCCGGCGGTAACAAATACCATATCTGCCCCTATTATAGATTGGCTAATTTCTTCAGCACTTTCTTCAGCACTTTTTTTTCCAACAGAGGGGTTTCCGCCAGCACCAAGCCCACGAGTCAATTTTTCGCCTAATTGAATTCTAGTTGGGGCTTTATTCAGCTCTAAAACTTGGTGGTCTGTATTGACAGATATAAAATCTATAAATTCAATTTTATCTTCAATCATTCTGTCCACAGCGTTGTTACCACCACCGCCAACACCAATAACCTTTATTCTTGCATTATTAAGTTGCCCTGTAGTAATATCTATCAAAATCTAAACCTCCTACTCTTTAAATAGAGCGTTATTTTAATTATACACTAAATCACGAAAAATGTAAATGATTTTTTTAAAACCGCCTGCGGCGGGGCTTGAATGCCCAAATTTTGCTAT
>WRFW01000058.1 GCA_009787435.1 Defluviitaleaceae bacterium | reverse complement strand
CAGGCTGTTTTATAGAGAGCCTATTAAGTATTAAATTCTAGTTTTAAAGAATAATTTTTGGGGGTATAGCTCAGCTGGGAGAGCACCTGCCTTGCACGCAGGGGGTCAAGAGTTCGAATCTCTTTACCTCCATTCAAAAATTAAAAGCCTTGTTTAATATCAAGGCTTTTTTTGTAAATATCCTACATATAACTTCAAAATTTGAATTAAAAATCCACGAAAGTGGGTATGAGGCTAGGAAAATCAGGCTACTAAAAAAATTAAAAAATAGGAGTATAAATATTTATGAAAAAACAAATAGCAGGTTTAGTTATAGGGGTTGCTTCGGGAGCTGCTTTATTAACAGCTTTCGGCAACGATGGAACAGGGCACACAGGACCTGGCACAGTTTATAGCGGTTCTGCAAATGGCTATGTTTCTCAAGTAACAGCAAATGTTACAGTTCATAATGGGGGAATAAGAACTATATCTTTTGAACATTCAGAATCTTCTTTTGTGTCTCCTCTTTTAGAAGATTTATTGGAAGCGATTATTGCTTCTCAAAATACAAATATTAACGCAACAGATATAATGGCAGGGGCAACATCTTCAGCAAATGCAGCAATATCGGCTGTTAATTCTGCATTGGTTAGTGCTGGTCTTTTAGAATATGAAAATACTAACCTAGCAAGTGATGTAGAAGACACTTCTTCAGAAACTGTTGGCACACCTTCTTCAGTAATTTCAGTTGGTGATACTAGTGGTTTTGCTGCTATATCACAATCGGCTTCTGTTACAGGTTATAGGGGTCAACTTTACACGGAAGTTTTCCTTAATGATAATGGTGAGTTAATTGGTATACAAGTATCTCACGATGAGACCCCATTTATAGCTAGCCCTGTTCTTGAAAGTATGGTTAATCAGATTTTTTCAAACGGTGGCAGTTATACTAATATTGATATAATGGCTGAGGCAACTGTTAGTGCAAACGCTTTAATAGAAAGCATGGCTTTAATATCTCAGTTAGTTGATATTACTTCTACTGTAGATTAGTACAAAATATAAAATAAAATAATGCGTTTGCAAAAATATATTTCTTTATGTGGAATAGCCTCAAGGCGGGAAGCGGAAAAGCTTATTGCTCAAGGCTTTTTTTCCGTTAATGGCGAAAAGGCTATAATTGGAAACAATGTTTTGGAAAATGATATTGTAACTTTTAAAGGAAAACAAATAAAACCACAAAAATATGTTTATTACAAGCTTAATAAACCTGTTGGATATATCACTAGCGTAAAAGACCAGTTTGGAAGAAAAACTGTGCTTGATATTATGCCAAAAGAAATTGCAATTTTTCCTGTCGGTAGGTTAGATTATAATACTAGCGGCATTTTAATTTTAACTAACGATGGGGATTTGGCAAATAATTTAATGCACCCTAGCCTTGAAAAGCCTAAAACTTATCTAGTCCAAACTTCTAATATTTTGGAAGATAAAAAATTAAAGCAGATTGAAAAAGGTGTTTTTATAGATGGTTATAAAACTATGCCTGCTAAAATAACTGTTTGTGGAAAAGCTGAGTTTGAGCTTACTATTAAAGAGGGTAAAAATAGACAAGTTAGAAAAATGATTGAAGCAGTAGGTTCTAGTGTAGTGAAACTTCATAGAAAATCTATTTCAGGAATAGATGTTAGTGATTTAAAAACAGGTGAATTTAAGCACTTAACTAAAGAAGAATTAGAAAGGTTGCGAGTATGATAGAAATTAAAGTTAAAGATTTTGATTTAAAAGATACTATGGAATGTGGTCAAGCTTTTAGATTTTCTAGCGAAAGTTTTGAAAGCTATGAAGAAAGCGCGGCTTCTATTGAAAGCGGCTATGCTAATTTTTCTAAAATTAATTTTAGCCAAGATACAGATAGTAAAATTTTCAATATTATTGCACATGGGAAAGTGCTTAGTGCTATTCAAAAAGGTGATATTTTAATTCTTTCGTGCACTGAAGAAGATTATAACACTATATGGAAAAGCTTTTTTGATTTAGACAGAGATTATGCACAAATTAAAGCTAAAATATCAGAAAATGACCCCATAATGAAAGAAGCTATTAGCTTTGCTCCTGGCACTAGGCTTTTAAATCAAGACCCTTATGAATGCCTTATACACTTTATAATATCCCAAAATAACCGCATTCCTATGATTAAAAAAGTTATTGAAAATTTAAGTAATAAGTTTGGCAAAAGCATAGATGGAACATATTTTTCTTTTCCAACTTCCTATGATTTGCATAAAGCTAGTGTTGAAGAGATTATGGAATGTAAAACAGGTTTTCGTGCAAAATATATAAAAGATGCAGCTCGCAGAATAGAAGAAGAAAATTTTGACCCTTATTACATAAAAAATTTAAGCGAACAAGAAGCTAGAGAACACCTTATGAAAATACACGGTGTAGGCGGGAAAGTTGCAGACTGTGTTTTACTTTTTTCTATGCAAAAATACGGAAGCTTTCCAACCGATGTTTGGGTAAAAAGAATAATGGAACAATTTTATTTTAATGGCGAAGAAACTAAAATCCCAATAATACACCAATTTGCTAAAGAAAAATGGGGTGAATATGCAGGCTTTGCTCAACAGTATCTTTTTTATTATGCTAAGGAAAAAAAGATTGGCAAAAAGTAAAAAACACTTGAAATATTCCAAGAAATCGGTTAAAATATATTTTGTGAAAAAAATATAAACATATATTCTTACGGTGTGAGTAAAAATATTTTCAGACAAGGAAAATGTTTTTCACCATATCGAATAAACGGAGGTTAAAATTATGAGATTAAAACCATTAGCAGACAGAATTGTTCTAAAACAATTAGATGCACAAGAAACAACAAAGTCGGGAATTGTGCTAACAGGTTCAGCAAAAGAAAAGCCGCAAGAAGCAGAAGTTGTAGCGGTTGGACCTGGCGGTTTTGTTGACGGTAATGAAGTTAAAATTGAAGTGAAACCAGGGGATAAAGTTATTTATTCTAAATATTCTGGAACAGACGTTAAATTAGATGGCGAAGAATTTATAATAGTTCGCCAAGGTGATATATTAGCAATCGTTGAATAAAGGAGGAATAGAAATGGCAAAACAAATTAAATTTGGTATAGAAGCAAGAAACGCATTAGAGTCTGGTGTTAATCAATTAGCAAACACAGTTAAAGTTACTATAGGGCCTAAAGGTAGGAATGTAGTTTTAGATAAAAAATTTGGAACACCTTTAATTACAAACGACGGTGTAACTATAGCAAAAGAAATAGAGCTTGAATGCCCTTTTGAAAATATGGGTGCTCAATTAGTTAAAGAAGCTTCAACAAAAACGAACGACGATGCAGGAGACGGAACAACAACAGCAACAGTTTTAGCACAAGCAATGATAAATGAGGGGCTTAAAAACATAGCCGCAGGTGCAAATCCTATCATTTTGCGTGAGGGAATGCACAAAGCTACAAATACTGCTATAGAAGCAATTAAAAAAATGAGCCAAACTATAGATGGTAAAAATCACATAGCAAAAGTTGCAGCTATTTCAAGTGGTTATTCAGAAATCGGAGATATGATAGCCGATGCAATGGAAAGAGTAACTAAAGAGGGTGTTATAACGGTTGAAGAATCAAACACTGTTTCAACAGAGCTTGAACTAGTTGAGGGTATGCAGTTTGACCGTGGCTATCTTTCACCATATATGGCTACAGATATGGAAAAAATGGTAGCTGAATTAGATAATCCATATATTTTCGTTACAGATAAAAAAA
>WRFW01000057.1 GCA_009787435.1 Defluviitaleaceae bacterium | reverse complement strand
GAATTGATAACGGGCAAAGTATAAGGTTAGCAGGAAAAGGCGAAGCAGGGGAGCGAGGGGCTCCGCATGGCGATTTATACGTTGGAATAAACATAGCAGGGCATGAAACTTTTGAAAGGCGAGGCAGTAATATTTATTTAAATGTGCCAGTTACTATAGTTCAAGCAACCTTAGGCGATGAAATAACTATCCCTACTATGGAGGGTGAAGAAACTTTTAATTTAAAGGCTGGGACGCAGCCAGGCACAAAACATACATTAAAAGGAAAAGGGTTTCCTAGCGTAAAAAATAATAGAATCTTTGGAGACCTTGTGTTTTCTGTTGATGTTAAAATTCCAACTAACTTAAGCGATAAACAAAAAAACTTGCTTAAAGAATTTGCAGGCGAAGCCGGTGAAGAGCTTAAAACAAAAAAAGGTTTTTTTGATAAAATAAAAGATGTTTTAGACTAAAAAAAGAGCCCAAAGGCTCTTTTTTTAACCACTAAAATAATTTTCATGCTTTGCTTTTTAGTATTATAAATTAAAGAATTACAATAGGCATTAGCCAATATCCAGAAACGCCATCTTTCACTTTGCTATCATCATGGCTTTTAAATTGCATAAATCCTCTTCTATTTAGCATAACTTTATTTTTGCTTTTATATATATCTGGTATGCCTAATATATAATTGCCATTGTGTTGCCCGAAAATAAAATGCTTATATTTTCTATAACAGGCTAATATGTATTGGTCTCTTGAAAATGGCCATATCTCTATAGGTAAATGTACCAGGTCATGAATGTTTAAGTTTATCCATGAGTATGGCTTTAATTGCTTTTTAAAAGGTTGTATGGTAGGCTTTGATTTGAATAACTCTAAACGGCTTGTATCTATACTATCTTTTATTGTATTTTCAATGTTGTTATTTTCCTGCAAGTTTTCTTGTTGAATAGTTTCTTCTTTTTGTTCTATTATCGGTTCAGCTTCTTCTTTTTGTTCCATTATCGGTTCAGCTTCTTCTTTTTGTTCCATTATCGGTTTAGCTTCTTCTTTTTGTTCCATTATCGGTTCAGCTTCTTCTTTTATTATATCCTGTTTTGGTGTTTCTTTCAGCTCTTTTTTTATCTCTTCAGTTTCTTTGTCTTGCTTTAGTTCTTTTGGCTCTTCTTTTACAATTTTTTCTTTAGGGGGCTTCTGTTTATCTAAATTTATAATCTCATTTTGTGGAGTTTCTTTAAGCTTGCCGTGTGCGATTATTTGCTCCTCTTTTTTTATAAAAATATTATAAATTTTCTCTACATCGCAATCTGTTTTAATTTTTTTATTTATTCTGCCATTTTGAGGGTATAAATTTTCTATTAGCATATTATCTACATATAGCTTGTACTTTCCATCGTTTAAATTTTGCATTGTTATAGAAATTTTTCCGCCCGTTTCTAATATTGCCGTCCCTTTGTTTTCTAATGCTATAACATATCTCTTATACATAATATTCTCCGCTATTATCGTTTTTAATATTTTATGAAAACTTCTTTATAATTATTCATGAACCTTAGCCAAGTTATAGCTTCGGTAGCGTGAACCACGGGTTTTTCTAAATATAGCTTTCTCATTGTAACAATTTTAGGTAATATTTAATAAATAAAAAAACCCATCACATAAACTTGTGAAAGGGGCTATAGGCATTTATTTAATATTTTATGATTACATAGCTATAAAAAATACTTTTTACCTAAAAGCTCGTCTGGTAAATACTGCTGTTCAACTTGTGCATTGGGGTAATCATGCGGGTATTTATAGCCTATTTTTGATTCTTCATATGGGGCAACATTTTTTAAATGAACAGGTATATTTTTAATAGGAATCTCGGCATCTTTCATTGCCATATTTATTGCATTGTAAGAAGCGTTGCATTTTGGTGCTTTTGCTAAATATATTGTAGCTTGGGCTAGGGGAATTCGGCATTCAGGCATTCCAATAAAATCTACAGCGTTTGCAGCTGCCATTGCTAACACTAAGCCTTGCGGGTCTGCTATTCCTATATCTTCGCTTGCAGCTATTACCATTCTTCTTGCAATATATTTAGGGTCTTCGCCGCCTGCTAGCATTCTTCCTAGATAATATATTGCAGCATTTGCATCGCTTCCTCTTATGCTTTTAATATAAGCAGATATATTGTTGTAATGTTCTTCACCTGCTTTGTCGTATATTATAGGGTTTGAAGCTAGAAGCTCTGTTACTGATTCTTCATTTATATTTTTTCCTAACAGCTCAAGCATATTTAAAGCTGTGCGAATATCTAAAGTAGATTTTGAAAGCTTTAAGAGGGCTTCTTCGGTAATATTTATATTTTCTAAAGTTATTGCCTTTTCAATAATTTTTTTAATATGTTTTTCTTCTAAGTTTTTCAAAGTAAAAACTATAGAGCGTGAAAGCAATGCTTTGTTTACTTCAAATGCAGGGTTTTCAGTAGTCGCCCCTATTATAGTTATTGTTCCATCTTCAACGTGTGGAAGCAGGGCATCTTGTTGTGATTTATTAAATCGGTGAATCTCATCTATAAAAACAACCGTCTTTTTAGAGTTTACTAATCTAAGCTTTGCAGCTTCTACTATTTCTTTAATTTTGCTTACACCGCTGTTTGTAGCATTTAACCTTTCAAAAGAAGATTTAGTTTGTTTTGAAATTACTTCTGCAAGGGTAGTTTTGCCTGTGCTCGGTGGACCATATAATATTATACTGCGAAGCCTATCTTCCATAATAGATTTATAGAGCGGCTTATCTTTTCCTAATATGTGTTCTTGCCCTAAAATATCTTCTAAGCTTTGTGGGCGAAGCTTGTGTGCTAATGGATAGCTTTCTTTTTTATTTTTTTCTGATACGTGTTCAAAAATATTCATAGTTTTTTATATTATTAATTTTTTATGTTTATGCTTCTCAAGGTTATACTATATTAGCGAGTGATTTTAGCCACCGCTTCATAATCATGAGCAAATAGTATAATTTTAAAATTAAGTTACTTAGTTTTTTCACGAACAATAGGAGCAACTTTTTCTCCTAAAAGTTCTATTGCTCTCATCACTTGGTCGTGCGGCATTGTTCCTAATGGCAAATGTAAGAAAAATCTATTTATGCCAACATTTTTATTTAACATTATAATTTTTTCGGCTACATATTCAGCATTGCCAACATATAAAGCACCCTCTAATTTTTTTGCTTCTTCAAAAGAATGCCTTGTGTAAGGTGGCCAACCGCGTTCTCTTCCAATTCTATTCATAACTAGTTCTGTGGATGGATAAAAAAGGTTGTCAGCTTCTTCATCGGTGTCCCAAATGAACCCATGTGAGTGAGAAGCCACAGGAAGTTGTTTATATCCATTTTTAGTTAGTGTTTCTTTATAAAGTTTAACTAAAGGGGCAAAATATAATGGGTTTCCCCCTATTATAGCTAGAGTTACTGGAAGCCCTAGATTAGCAGCCCTTATTACTGATTCTTGATTTCCACCGCTTCCTAGCCATACTGGCAGTGGATTTTGTACAGGGTTTGGATATACACCAAGCCCATTTATGCTTGCTCGGTGGCTGCCTTTCCAGTGCACTTCTTTGTTATTTTTTCTAATTTTTAAAAGAAGCTCTAATTTTTCTTCAAAAAGTTCATGATAATCTCTTAAATCATAGCCGAAAAGTGGAAAAGATTCTGTAAAAGAGCCCCGCCCTGCCATAATCTCAGCTCTTCCGTTTGAAAGAGCATCTACTGTTGCAAAATCT
>WRFW01000056.1 GCA_009787435.1 Defluviitaleaceae bacterium | reverse complement strand
AGTTCGCCCTTTATCTATGGCGGGCGGGTTGTGTGCCAAAGCTTCCGCTAACACTTCATTTAAAATTCCCGTTTTTACTCTATGTGTTGCACCCATATAAACAGTGTTTATAGATTCAAATATTTGTGGAAGCCTTTGACCGGTTAAAGCGGATATAAAAATTTTTGGTGCATAAGGCATATATGCAAGTTCCCGCTCTATTTCTTTAGTAAAATTTTTCATAGTTTGGTTATCTTTTTCTATAGCGTCCCACTTGTTTACTGCAATTATTGCAGCTTTTCCTCTTTCATGGGCTATGCCTATTATTTTAGTATCTTGGTCTGTTATGCCCTCTTCAGCTGAGATTACTAATATACAAATATCACAGCGTTCTATAGCAGAAACTGCACGCACTATACTATAACGCTCTATATTTTCTTTAATTTTGCTTTTTTTACGAATGCCTGCAGTGTCAATAAAAATATATTTATTTTCATCTTTTTCTATGAACGTGTCTATAGCGTCTCTAGTTGTGCCTGCTATATTGCTTACTATTAGCCGTTCTTCACCTAATATTTTATTAATTAAAGAACTTTTGCCAACGTTAGGTTTCCCAACTATCGCAACTTTAATGTAATCATCATAAGTTAAAGTGTCTGTTTTTTCAAAATGATTTACTACTTCATCTAATAAATCACCGAGCCCGAGAGACTGAGAAGCACTAACAGGGATAGGCTCACCAAGCCCTAAGCTATAAAAATCAAAAATTTCAGCGTGGGCAGCCCCTCGCATATTATCAACTTTATTTACGACTAAAACTATTGGTTTGCCACTTTTTCTAAGAAGCTGAGCAACTTCCATATCACCTTCAACGACGCCAGTTTTAGCATCAACAACGAACATTATAACTTCAGCCAAATCAATAGCAAGCTCTGCTTGGGTATATATGTGCTTCAACATTATATCTTCGCCGCGGTCTAACCCGCCGGTGTCTATTAATGTGAAATTGTGCCCATTCCAATCGCTTTCTGCATAAATGCGGTCTCTAGTTACCCCCGGCATATCATCTTCAATAGATATTCTTTCACCTACTATTTTATTAAAAAGGGTGCTCTTTCCTACGTTTGGTCTACCCACAACTGCTACAAAATTCATCTTTACTCCTAAACTTTATCTCTCAAAATACAAGCCGAAGCTTGATTTTCTCTTACATTTTCAAGAGCCGGAACAATAGCTTTGCAATCTTCTATAGCCATTGGGCACCTTGTGTGAAATGGGCAGCCAGAAGGCGGGCTTAAAGGAGATGGCACATCACCTTTAAGAATTATACGATCTTTTTGGCTGTCTAAATCTATTCTAGGAATTGAAGAAAGCAAGGCTTTTGTATATGGGTGAGCTTGTTTTTCAAATAGAGCTTCGCTATCCGAAATCTCCATAATTTTTCCTAAATACATAACTATAATGCGGTCTGAAATGTGGCGAACTACTCCTAAATCATGTGATATAAAAAGATAAGTTAAACCAAACTTTTGCTGCAATTCTTTAAGTAAGTTTAAAACTTGTGCTTGAATGCTAACATCTAACGCTGAAACCGCTTCATCACAAACTATTAATTTAGGCTCAACAGATAAAGCCCTTGCAATTCCAATACGTTGGCGTTGGCCGCCTGAAAATTGGTGCGGCAATAAATCTATTTGGTGTTCCAAAAGCCCAACAGTTTGAAGAAGATTTTTTATTTTATCTCTTCGCTTTCCATTTTCACCAATTCTTTGAATTGCCATAGCTTCATTTAAAATTTGAAAGACAGTTTGGCGAGGATTTAAAGAAGCAAAAGGGTCTTGAAATATCATTTGAATATCTTTTCTTGCTTTTCTTAACTCATCTTTTGAGAGAGTTCTTAAATTTTTGCCATTAAACAATATTTCGCCGTCTGTTGGCTCATCCAAACGCATTATAGCACGCCCTGTTGTAGATTTTCCACATCCACTTTCACCAACTATGCTAACAGTTTCACCTTTTTTAACTGAGAAGCTAATATCATCCACAGCTTTTACAAAGCTTTTTTTTCTAACACCTGTTTTAACAGTGAAATATTTTTTTAGATTTTTAACCTCTAATAAATTTTCTGCCATCACTGCACCTCCCCATCTGCATACCAACAGCGAACTCTATTATTAAGAAGCTCTGGCATTTCGTTGCATTTATCCGTGGCATATGGGCATCTAGGCGAAAAGCTGCACCCTTTAGGTAAATCATAAGGGCTTGGAACATTACCAGGTATAATTTCAAGCGTTTCTTTTTTCACTTCGTGGTTTGGAATAGAAGCTAAAAGCCCTTTAGTGTATGGGTGTCTCGGGTCTTCAAAAAGTGTGCGAACGTCTGTATATTCAACAATTTTTCCACAATACATAACAGCAACATAATCACAAGTTTCCGCTATTACTCCTAAATCATGAGTTATCATAATCATTGAAGTGCCTAACTCTCTTTGTAAGTTTTTTATTAGCGTTAATATTTGGGCTTGAATTGTAACATCTAATGCTGTTGTTGGCTCATCGGCAATTAATAGCTCTGGATTAGAAGAAAGAGCCATAGCAATCATAACTCTTTGACGCATACCGCCTGAAAGCTCAAAAGGGAATTGCTTTGCTCGCCTTTCTGGGGATGGAATGCCAACTTTTCTAAGCATTTCAACAGCTTCTGCAAATGCAGCAGGCTTTTTTAAATTTTGATGTATGCGGATAGCTTCAGCAATTTGCTCGCCGGCAGTTAAAGTTGGATTTAAGCTAGTCATAGGCTCTTGAAATATCATTGATATTTCATTTCCACGAATTTTTCGCATTTCAGAGCTATTTAACTTTAGCAAATCTCTACCTTTAAAGTTAACTTCGCCGCCGACTATTTTTCCAGAAGTGCCTTGCAAAAGCCGCATTATAGAAAGGCTAGTTATACTTTTACCAGAGCCAGATTCACCAACTATGCCTATAGTTTTGCCTTTTTCTAAATTAAAACTAATACCATTTACTGCTTTCACTTCCCCTCTATCGCTGAAAAAGGAAGTTTGTAAATTTTTAACTTCTAATAAAAGTTCGTCTGTTTTTTCGTTTTCTTTGCTCATAAATAATTACCCCCTCTAATTTAAGTCCATTCGTTTATTTATAAGCCTATAAGAAATATCCACCAAAAAATTGACGACTACAAAGAGAAGAGCGAATATTAAAACTGTGCCTTGAAGCAATGGGAAATCTTGAGCTCTTATAGAATCTACTATTAATCTACCGAGCCCATTTATAGCAAATATACTTTCAGTTACAACTGCACCGCCAAGAAGAGAACCAAATTGAAGCCCAACTACAGTAACGACAGGTATTAAAGCATTTTTTAGAGCGTGTTTGAATACGATAATGCTATTTTTAGCCCCTTTGGCATGAGCAGTTCTTATATAATCTTGGCTTAAGACTTCTGTTAGTGAATTTGAAGTCATCCTTGCGATTATTGCCATACCAGTAACACCTAGTGTTAAAGTTGGCATAACTGCTTGCTGCCAAGTGCCCCAGCCGATTATAGGCAAAATTCCTAAGCGAACACTGAAAAATTGTATTAATAAAACGCCTAGCCAAAAATTTGGTATGCTAAGCCCGATTAAAGAGATTAGCATTAAAATCTTTTCAACAAAACTATATCTAGCTTTTGTAGCAGCTGAAAGAATGCCGAC
>WRFW01000055.1 GCA_009787435.1 Defluviitaleaceae bacterium | reverse complement strand
ATTGCTTAACTTTTTCTATATATTTAAAAAAACTTTCAATAGACAAATTGGAAGCTACTTCACCGCCAGAATGCCCCCCCATTCCATCTGCAACGATAAAAAAATGAAGATTATCTATAGTTTTAATACCAAAAGAATCTTGGTTCGTTTCTCTTTGCTTTCCTATATCACTAAGAGCGTAAGATTTTATAACCATTACTTACCCCCCTTGCCCTGTTATTACCAGTTTCATTTCTTGTACGCCTTAGCTGCCCACAAGCGGCATTTATATCTGTACCTTGGTTTCGCCTAACTGTAACTTCTATTCCAAATTTCTCTAATGTTTTGGCAAACCCTCTAATGTTAGCGTCTGGTGCTTTTTGAAGATGTGCTTCGGTAACAGGGTTTAAAGGTATAAGATTAAAATGAACGGAATTGCCAGAAAGCTTAGTTCCTAGAGTTTTTGCTTGTAATTCAGAATCGTTTATACCTGCTATCATTGCATATTCATAGCTTATTCTTCGCCCTGTTTTTTCAAAATAATAGTTTGCAGCTTTAAATAAGCTTTCCATACTGTGAACTTTAGCAATTGGCATAGTTTTTTTCCTAGTATCATCGTCTGGGGCATGAAGCGATATTGCAAGCGTAATAGCTAAACCTTCATCTGCTAATTTATATATTTTATCTACTAAACCACAAGTTGAAAGCGTTATACTTCTTTGGCTAAGATTTTGACCATATTCATCTGAAAGCATACGAATAAATTTTAAAACATTATCATAATTATCTAAAGGCTCGCCTATTCCCATTAAAACTAAGTTACCAATTTTATTTTCTTTTCCTAGCCTAGCTTCTAAATCTCTTTGGGCGTGATAAACTTGTGCTAAAATTTGAGATGAAGAAAGATTTTTTTCCCAACCTCCGATGTGGCTAGCACAAAAAGTGCATCCCATTTTGCAGCCTACTTGGCTAGAAACACAAATTGAGTAACCATAGTTGCTAGTCATCAAAACTGTTTCAACGACAACTCCACTTCCAAAATCAAATAAAAACTTCACAGTACCATCTTCAGAAATAAGTCTATTTAAAACGGTAGGTGCTGAGATATAAAAATTATCATTCAAATTTTGTATTAAAGATTTAGGCAAGTTAGACATATCTTCAAAGCTTGTTACTAATTTTTTATGAAGCCATTCATATATTTGCTTAGAACGATAGCTAGGCTCATTAGGCAATTCTTTTGCTATTTCTTCAGAATGCATATTTAAAATGTCTTTCTTTGTGTTCTCAAAATTTAATTCAAAGTTTTTTTCAGAAACTTTTTCAAAATTTATCTCAAATCTTTTTTGTATACTTTTCATAAGGCAACACCTAACATCTCTTTTTCGTTTTCTCTTCTAGTCTGCTCGTCATATTCTTCTGTTTCATTTGTATCAAATAAAGTAATTTGCCCTGAATAATTGTTCATATATTTGCGAGTCATACCAAATGTATCTAATGCACCTGAAAAAATTACAGCTTCCAAAGCTTTTTTGCTTAAATTAGTTCTTGAAGAAAAATCATTAAATGAACTATATGGGGCATTTTCTACTATTAAACTAGCGGCTTTGTTTCCTAAATTTTTAATAGCACCTAACCCAAAAAGAATATCTTTTCCGTGGCATATGAATTCCACACTAGAGATATTAACACACGGCTTTAAAAGTTTAATACCATTTTTATTACACTCTTCTTTATATTCTGCGATTTTCAAAGCGTTAAAGCTCATTAAAGTTGACAAAAATTGCTGTTTATAGTGTGTTTTTAAATAAGCTGTTTGAAAAGCTATAATTGCATAAGCTGCAGCATGGCTTTTATTAAAAGCATAGTTTGCAAAGTCCGCCATTTCATTAAATATTTTATTAGCAGCCTCGGATGAAATGCCGCTATTAGCACAGCCTTTAATAAATCTTTCTCGCTCATTTGATATTACATTAGCTTGTTTTTTAGAAATTGCCCTGCGTACGTTATCACTTTCAGAAAGCGGATAGCCTGCAAGCTCTCCAAAAATTCTCATAACTTGTTCTTGATAAACGATACATCCATAAGTCTCTTTTAAAATAGGTTCTAGCAAAGGGTGTGTATATTGTATTTTCCCACTTGCTCTCGCTTTTAAATACCTCGGTATAAAGTCCATAGGCCCTGGTCTAAACAAAGACACACCGGCTGTTATATCGTCTATTTTTTTCGGTTTAAGCTCTCTCATAAACTTCCGCATACCAAAGCTTTCAAGTTGGAAAATACCAGTCGTTTCACCTGTGCCTATTAGTTTAAAAGTTTCTTCATCTTCATAGTTAAACTCAAACTTAGGAACTTTCGCTTCTGTGTGCTTAATTATAGTTAAATTGCGAAGCCCTAGAAAATCTATTTTAAGAAGCCCTAATTCTTCAAGCTCTTGCATTGCAAAACCTGTGTTAGCTATACCGTCTATAAAAGTTAAAGGTATATAGTTATTTAATGGCAAATCGCCTATTATTATTCCTGCAGCGTGTGTTGAAGTGTGCCTTGGCAGCCCCTCAAGCTTTTTTGCCATATCAATTAAACGTTTAACTTCTAAGTCTTCATTGTAAAACCTTTTTAAAACAGGGTTTATTGCAAGAGATTTATCAAGTGTAATGTTTAATTCTTGCGGTATCATTTTTGCTATAGAATCAATTTTACTATAATTTATTCCTAAAACTCTGCCAACGTCTCTTATTACAGATTTAGCACTTAGCGTACCGAAAGTTACTATGCCAGCAACCCTATCACTTCCGTATTTTTTAACGCAATAATCTATAACTTCGCCTCTTCTTTCGATGCAGAAGTCTATATCAATATCTGGCATAGTTATTCTTTCTGGGTTTAAAAAACGTTCAAAAATTAAGCCATTTTTAATAGGGTCTATAGTAGTTATATTTAATAAAAAGGAAACTAATGAGCCTGCAGCAGAGCCACGCCCTGGACCCACTGCTATATTATTTTCTTTCGCAAAACGGACAAAATCATAAACTATTAAAAAATAATCTGAAAAGCCCATTTTATTTATAATATTAAGTTCATAATTTAGGCGTTCTCTTAATTCGTTTAGATTATCTTCCACATTAGTAGTGATATAAGAAGTTAGTGCTTCTTCACAAATAGTTTTCAAATGATGAAAAGGCATATCTATCCCAAATTTAGGCAGTTTATATTCGCCGAAAACAAATTCAAAGTTACACTTATTAGCAACAACATCTAAAACAGGTGTTTCTTTTGCCTTTAGAAAAGTGCCCCTTTCGTTAGTTTCTTCACCAATTTTTAATAAAGTTTCATATGCTTCTTTATCTTCTTCGTAAATATAACATACGTTGTCAACGGGCAAATCATAAAAATCATCACCGAAAAGTTTTTTGCAAAAATCTAATTGACCATAGTCGTTTCTAAGATTTTTACTAATCATTATTAATCCATCGTTATGTTCTTTTAAAACGCTTCTCTTAACAGAGCCTAGAGTAATTATTTTAACTAAGTTTTTATAGCCGATATTGTTTTTACAAATTAAAATTATAGAAGCATCTTCAGTTAAGAGCTCTACGCCTATTAATGGTTTAATACCATATTGCAAACATTTTTTGTAAAATTCTATTGAGCCGTAAATATTCCCATAGTCGGTTATAGCAAGTGCGGTGTAGCCTAAATTTTTAGCACGCT
>WRFW01000054.1 GCA_009787435.1 Defluviitaleaceae bacterium | reverse complement strand
GGCGTAAGTAACATTAAATGAAACTGTGCCCCCTGCTCCTAAGCCGCCAAATCTAATACCATTTATAATTTGACTTAATAAAGCATTCCCAAAATGAGTACCATGAGGAATGCCATCAATAATATTAAACTCTACACCATAAATGCTCATATTTCTAACATGATTTTCATGAATTAAAGAAAAATCACTTTCTTGCACACCAATAGCGTGCAAGCTTCTAGGCCCATGCATAAAAAGACCATTCAAAATAGGGCCTTGGGCAATTGGGTCATACTCGGCTATTACTCTGAAACGGTCTAAATGGTTCCATAAGAAAGGCCTTGTGAGAGTTACTAGACCAGATTGACTAATATTAGCTGGGGTGTTTGGCAATAGATGATTTAAAGACCAACGCAAGCGAAATAAAGGCATTGAACTAAGATGAGGAAGCCATTCTGAAATGTCCATTCCATGATAATTTCTGGGGATTACTCTAAATTGGTGCATATCATGGCTATCACTCATATAAACGTGGCTTTCATATACTTCTAAATAGTATATAGGGCGAACTTGTATTCTTCTTGCAGTTACAAAATGGCGAGTAGTCGCTTCAATCATAATATAGCCTATTTCAATCGGCAAGCCAATTAACGGAAGCTCTGCCATTAAATAATAGTGCGTCTCATATATGTTATAAGGGTAAATAGGAACATCTACTTTTATAACATACGATTGGTTATGCAAATGAAGCGGTCTATTTACAGGGTTTATAGCAGGCCCCGGCGGCTCAACAGGTGCAACACGAATATCCATAATATCTTCTTTGGAAGTGCGTGGGTAATCTGCAAATATAAAATCTATCGGTATAACTTGCCCTACATATATATAATCTGGCAAGATTATTTCAAAAGCGTATGGGTTAACTTTTCTTTCTCTTTCTTCTTCATCACCATATGTGATAATTTGGTGTGTTTGTGCTGAAATTGTTTCTAACGTGTTTGCTTCAATATTTTGCCCCAATAGCAATAAGCTTGCAAGCAATGATATTGCAACCTTTTTTGAATAGTTCCTTTTCATAATTCCTCCTAAGTTAATTAAAGATACATAGCTATTTAAAAATTAATAAGTTACTAGAGAAGAAACGTTGTAGCCTTTTAAAGTTTCCCGCCCATTTAATTCTAAAAGCTCTATAAAAAATACAAGCCCAACAACTTCAGCACCAACGCTTTCAACTAATTCACAAATAGCCTTGCAAGTGCCGCCTGTTGCTAATAAATCATCTGCAATTACTATTTTTTGACCCGCAAGTATAGCATCTTTATGAATCTCTATAGTGTTTTCGCCATATTCAAGTGTATATGTTTTTGAAATTACTTCAGAGGGAAGCTTACCCTTTTTTCTAGCAGGCACAAAACTTTTCCCCATAGTAACCGCTAATGGAGTTCCGAAAATAAACCCCCTGCTTTCAGGGCCAATCACTATATCAAAATCTATACCTTGCAATTTTTCTTCCATAGCTTTTATAGATGCTTTAAAGCCAACCGGGTCTTTCAAAACGGTCGTTATGTCTTTAAATTGGATTCCCTCGATAGGGAAATTTGGCACGTTTCTTATTATGTTTTTAAAATTATCCATCTTGTTTTCCTTTGTCCTAATTAATTAAGTTACAGCAAGTTTTGTATATTAATTTTTAAGCCTAAATAAAAGATGACGAGTGATTTTAGCCACCGCTTTTTTAATCACGAGCAGCTTTTATTAAGTCGCTTTGAAAGTAAAATCAAAAGCAACTTTTTATCCATTGGATAAGAAGTTAAAATCTAAAATACGCATTTGCACACTTTTATTGCCCCTAAAACTATTCACTTCTATATAATAGACAACATCTACTAAAAGCCGAACAGTTCTAATAATGCCAGCTTTTATTTTTTCAGCGTTATATGGTTCAAAAACTCTATTCACTTTATTTTTGAACTCTTCTATCATACCGAAAGATATACCCTTTACTGCCCTATCTTCATAAGTGAAAGTGAAAATTATAGTGTTTTTGTCTTCCATTACCCGCAATTCTGAAACTTCAATGTGCCTAGTTAAAAAAATAGGGTTTTCATTTTTCCTGCCAAAAGGGCGAAGATAGCTTATTTCTTTAGCAAAAGTATATGTAACTTCGTTTAAAGTTAGCTCGGCATCTATTAATATTTTTTTCTTATTGTTATAATTAAAGCTTGCTTGCTGCAAAGAATTTTGCAATGCCTTTAAATTTTCAGCTGGCATAGTTAAACCTGCTGCCATTTCATGCCCACCAAATTTAATAAATAAGTTTCTATTTTCAGCTAAAGCTTTGTATAAATTAAACCCATCTACACTTCTACCACTAGCTTTTAAAATTTCTTTTCCTGTAAAAACTAATGTGGGCTTGTTATGTTTATCGGCGAGCCTACCTGCTAAAATGCCCGCCAAACTTTCGTGTAAATTTTCTTTATGAATTATTAAAAAATTTAGTTCAGCTTCATTTTCTAACTTAAGCTCGCCTGCTTCTTTTAAAAGTTCTTTCCGCTCGTTATTTAAATTAAAAATCTCATTTGCTTTGCTTTCATCTTCATCTAAAATTAAAGAAACTGCTTTCTTTGCACTATCTAACCTGCCTGCAGCATTTATAGCAGGGCCTAAATAGTAACTTATAGTTTCTTCTGTAACTTCATCTGTCTTATTTACTAGCTTAAGGAGAGATTTAAGCCCCTTATTTTCAAGATTTTCTATAATATCTAAGCCGTGCCTAACTATTATTCGATTATCTTCTTTTAAATCGACAACATCGCAAATAGTTGCAATAGATGCAAATATTAAAAGCTCTTCATTTTCTACTTCGCCTGTAAATTGCAAAGCAAACCTATAGCATAGCCCAGCTGCACACATCTCTTTAAAAGGATAAACGCAGCCAAATTGTTTAGGATTTATTATAACATCTGCAATAGGAAGCTCTGAATTAGGCTCATGATGGTCTATAATTATAACTTTCATTCCTAAACTTTTGGCAAGTTTAATTTCTTCATTTGCCGCTATACCATTATCAACTAATATTAATAGACTAGTTCCCGCTTCATGAATTTTATAAACTGCTGAAGAATTTAAGCCATACCCCTCTTTAACCCTATGGGGTATGTAGTAAGAAACGTTATAATTTTCTTTCAAAATTTTATAAAGTATGCATATACTCATAACACCGTCTACATCATAGTCCCCATATATGCATATTTTGCTAGCACTTGCACTATTAATTAAATTTATAGCTTCAGCAATACCTTTTATAGGAGCATTAGAAAAATTCTGTTTAGAGGGCTTCAAATATTTTAAAGCTTCATTTTTAGATTTAATGCCTTTGTTAGCTATAAGGGTTGCCAAAGTTTCACTAATGCCTAGCGTTTTTGCCATTAGCGAAACATTTACTTTTAAATTAATTTTTTCCCACAAAGTATCCATACATATAGTTTAACATATTTAAGAAAAAAAATCAATACTTACAAGGGCTATAATAGCAATTTAATACCCCCATTTTTCAAAGCCTATTTCAAATGTTCTTACTATGCTTGCATATATTACTTCAGCTAGCTTCTACGCATAGTTTCAAAAGTAGCAAATAAATTTAATGTGCCATACCCCCATTGATTATTTGGATATTGCAAAGTATCTCGCCTTGTT
>WRFW01000053.1 GCA_009787435.1 Defluviitaleaceae bacterium | reverse complement strand
TGTAACACTTACTCAAAACTAGTATATTTTAAGAAATAAACTTATTGCTCTGCCTTTTGGCAAAGCAGTAATAACCAAAAAGAGATATTTTGATAAATTCAGAATATCTCTTTTTTTAGTTCATTAACTAAAAAATTAAGGATTTATTATTTGCTATATTTTCTGCTAATACACCCGCCTTGAAAAACGAAAAAACCAAGTCCTCAGTTTTTTTAAATTCTTCATAACAAAACTATTGCTGTTTCATGCGAAATAGTTTATAATAATTATAATAAAATCCGCTTGAAATAAAACCTATGGAGATTAAGAAATGCAAATAAGAAACTTAAGAGAAGCACTAAGCACAAAAAAAATTAGTGTTCATGAATTAGCAAAAAGCTACTTAGAAAGAATAGAAAAAAATAGTGATTTAAATGCTTACACTTATATTGCTGAAGATATTTTAGAACAAGCAGACAGAGCACAACAGAAAATTAATAATGGTGAACTCAAACTTTTAACAGGTATTCCTATAAGCATTAAAGATAATATAAATGTTGAGAGTATGCCAACTACAAATGGAAGCAGCCTTTTTACAAAAAATAAAGTTAAAACAGATGCCGCTTTAGTTAAAAATTTAAAAGAACACGGAGCAATAATATTAGGAAAAACAAACATGGATGAACTAGCAATGGGGGCAACTGGTGAATCTTCTAGCTATGGTGCTTCTCTAAATCCTTTAGACAAAACGAGGACAGCAGGGGGTTCCTCTTCTGGGGCAGCTGTAAGCGTTGCTGCGGATTTGTGTGTTGCTGCAATCGGAACAGACACAGGAGGCTCTATAAGCCAACCCGCTTCTTTTTGTGGATTAACTGGGCATAAACCTAGCCACTTTATGTTTGACACTTCAGGTGTTTTTAAAATGGTTCCAGATATGGACCAAGCAGGTCCTATGGCAAAAAGTGCTGAAGATTGCATGGTTATGCTAGCTTGTATGAGTGCTTTTGCTTCTGGATATCCGCAAGAGCCTTTTGAAAATTTAAATGGTTTGAAAATAGGAGTTATTGAACAATTTTTAGAGGGTGAAGCCTTAGAACCTATTAAAAATATAATAAAACTATTAGAAGAAAAAGGGGCAAAAATAACTTATTTAGATTTTGAAGAAGCTTTAACAGCAGGCGAACTTTATGCACACTATGCTTATTCAATATGTTCAAAGTTTATGGATGAAAAATTAAAAGACCACCAACATTTGCTCGGAAAAGAAGCAATAAGGCGGTTAGAATTAGGCAGAACTTTTATAAAAGAGGGAATTTTTTCAGAAGCGGTGAGCAAAAAATCACTTCTTACAAAAAAAGCTTCCGAACTTTTAGCTGAAAATACATTTATAATAGGTCCATCTGCCACTTATAAAGCACCTATGTTTTCTGAAGAAATACCACACATATGCACAGATTGGATAAACCTTGCAGGCTTGCCTAATTTATCAACACCTATGCCGGTTTCTGGGCTGCCTATAGGACTTAGTATAACGAGCTTTCCAAGAATGGATGGAAAAATTTTAGCACTCGCAAACTTAATAGAACAATGGAATTAGAACAATTAGAGGGGAGCGTTGAAAATGTAATCTATTACAATAAAGAAAATGGATATACTATTTTTAACTTAGCTATTGAAAATGAACTTAATATAACTTGTACTGCTTATACCGAGGGTTTAAGCGTTGGTGAAAATTTAAAAGTTGAAGGGCAATTTTCAAACCATAGCACTTATGGCAGGCAATTAAATATTAAAAAATACGAAAAACATATTCCTAATACACTTTCTGGAATAGAAAGGTATTTAGCAAGCGGTGCAATTAAAGGAATAGGTCCTAAATATGCTAGCTCTATTGTGAAAAAATTTGGAGAAAATACACTTCAAATAATTGAAAAAGAACCAAATAGACTTGCAGAAATAAAAGGCATAAGCCTTGCAAAAGCCGAAAATATATCTCTTCTTTTTAGAGAGCAAGAAGAATTAAGAAAAATAATTTTAACTTTTTCTGAATTTGGTATAAGCACAAGCTATGCAATGAAAATTTATAAAAGATACCGTGGGCATTCTATAGATATTATTAAAGAAAACCCTTATGTGCTTTCTAGCGATATTATAGGAATAGGCTTTAAAATTGCCGATAAAATAGCTTTAAATATTGGTATCTTACCAAATAGTTTGGCTAGAATAAAAGCTGGAATTAAATATATTATATCTAAATCTGTAAATGATGGAGATGTTGCAATTGAAAAAGAACAGCTATTAAAAAAAACAGAAGACATTTTGTTCATTCAAATTTCAGAAATTGAGAATGGCTTAGTAGAGCTTCAAATTGAAAAAGAGATAATAGGCGAAAAAATTAATGAAAAGATATATATATATCAAAATTTTTTCTTTTATGCAGAAAATTACGTAGCAAAAAAATTGTTAGAATTAAGCTTCTATAAAGTTGTTAACTATGAGCCGAAATCTAAATTTTATGAAAATTTAGCAGAGCTACAAAAAAAAGCAGTAAAAGAATCGCTTAAAAGTGGGCTATTAGTAATAACAGGTGGCCCTGGGACAGGAAAAACAACAACTCTTAAAGCGATATTACAAACTTATGAAAAATTAGGAATAACATTTGAACTAGCAAGCCCAACTGGGCGTGCCGCAAAGAGAATGTCTGAAGCTACAGGATATGAAGCTAAAACCATTCATAGGCTTCTAGGAATACAATTTTTAGAAGAAAATAAATCACGCCAATCTTTTGAAAAAGATGAAGAAAACCCGATAGAAACAGACGCAATAATAATAGATGAAGCTTCTATGATAGACCTAACTTTAATGTATCACTTACTTAAAGCAATAAAGCTAGGCACTATATTAATATTAGTAGGCGATTCTAACCAACTACCCTCGGTTGGTGCTGGTGATATACTTAGAGATATTATAAATAGCGGGCAAATAGTAACAGTTTCATTAAAAGAAATTTTTAGGCAAGCAGAAGAAAGCTTAATAGTGAAAAATGCCCATAAAATCAATAATGGCGAGCTGCCCGATATAAACCAAAAAGATAAAGATTTTTTCTTCATAAGAAAACAGTCTGTAGAAGAAGTTGAAAAAACTATAATAGATTTGTGCACCAATAGACTGCCAGGATATTTAGGAATAAAAAAAGAAGATTTACAAGTTTTAAGCCCTATGCGAAAAGGAGGCATAGGTACTATAAATTTAAATAATTCTTTACAACAAGCTTTAAACCCAGAACATGAGCTTAAACAAGAAGTACAAAGCGGGCAAACTACTTTTAGAACTGGCGACCGTGTTATGCAAATTAAAAATAACTACCAATTAGAATGGAACATAGAAAATGAAAAAGGCGAGGGCATTTTTAACGGAGATGAAGGGAAAATAATCAAAGTTGATAAAGAAAACGAAAAATTAAAAGTAAAATTTTATGATAATAAAATTATAGAATATGATTTTTCAAATTTAGATGAACTAGCCTTAAGCTATGCTATAACTATACACAAATCACAAGGCAGTGAATATGATGCAGTAATAATGCCTATTCATTCAGGACCACCAATGTTATTAACTAGAAACCTTTTATATACTGGTTTAACACGTGCTAAAAAACTGGCTGTGTTCGTTGGAACTGAAAGTATGCT
>WRFW01000052.1 GCA_009787435.1 Defluviitaleaceae bacterium | reverse complement strand
TATCTCTATCGGCTTTTGTTTTAGGCTCAATAGCAACGGATATAACAGGCTCTGGGAACACCATAGATTCTAGAATAATCTCATCTTCTTCTAGGCAAAGAGTATCACCAGTTGTAGATATTTTAAGCCCAACTGCTGCTGCAATATCACCTGCGTAAACTTTGTCTATTTCTTCACGGCTATTTGCGTGCATTTGAAGTATACGCCCGATACGCTCTTTTTTACCTTTTGTGGAATTATATACGTAACTACCACTTTCAAGCGTTCCAGAGTAAACTCTAAAGAAAGATATTTTTCCAACGAAAGGGTCTGTCATTATTTTGAATGCAAGTGCTGAGAAAGGCTCTTCATCGGAACTTTTTCTTGCAACAGGCTCATCTGACCCTGGCACTATACCCATAATCGGCGGTATATCTATAGGCGATGGCATATAATCTATAACGCCATCTAAAAGTTTTTGAACACCTTTATTTTTATAAGCAGAGCCACAGAAAACAGGCGTTATGCTTGTGTCTATACAGCATTTGCGAAGCTGTGTTTTAAGCTTTTCTGTAGATATTTCTTCACCTTCAAGAAACATATCCATTAGCTCGTCGTCTGTTTCGGCTATAGCTTCAACCATATTTGCTCTATGTTCTTCAGCTAAGCTAAGCAAATCTGCAGGAATTTCACCTATTGTTATATCTTCGCCTTTATCATCATTAAAAATGTAAGACTTCATTTCCATAAGGTCTATAAGACCTTTGAATAAATCTTCAGAACCAATTGGAATTTGAACAGGAACGGCATTAGCACCAAGCCTAACTTTAATAGTATCAACTACTCTTAAAAAGTCTGCCCCCTCTTTATCCATTTTGTTTACAAAAGCCATTCTAGGAACTTTATATTTATCTGCTTGCCTCCAAACTGTTTCAGACTGAGGCTCTACACCGCTTCGCCCACAGAAAACACCAATTGCACCATCTAAAACACGAAGCGAACGCTCAACTTCAACTGTAAAATCAACGTGGCCTGGGGTATCAATAATATTTATTCTATTTTGATTCCAAACGGCAGTTGTAGCAGCTGAAGTAATTGTGATTCCACGCTCTTGCTCTTGTTCCATCCAGTCCATTGTGGCGTTTCCATCGTGAGTGTCTCCAATTTTGTGGTTTTTACCAGTATAATAAAGTATACGCTCTGTTAGAGTAGTTTTACCAGCATCTATATGTGCCATTATACCAATATTTCTAGTTTTTTCAAGAGAGTATGCTCTTTTACTCATTATTTATTGAACCCTCCTAAAACCTATAATGGGCGAAAGCTTTATTTGCTTCTGCCATTTTGTGAGTATCTTCACGCTTTTTAACAGCACCACCAGTGCCTGCTATAGCATCTAATATTTCATTTGCTAATCTATCTTCCATTTTCTTTTCACCACGCTTGCGTGCGTGAAGAATAAGCCAGCGAAGCCCAAGGGCGGTTCTCCTTGCCGGGCGAACTTCCATAGGAACTTGGTAAGTGGAACCGCCGACTCTTCTAGCTTTCACCTCTAATTGAGGCATAATATTTGCTAAGGCTTCTTCAAATGAAGCTAGTGCAGTCTTTTCAGGATTTTTCTCCTCTACTTGTTTGAATGCACCATAAACTATTCTTTGAGCAATTCCTTTTTTCCCATCAAGCATTATAGCGTTTACAAGCTTAGTAACTAGCTTAGAACGATACAAAGGATCCGGAAGGACTTCTCTTTTGGAAACATGTCCTTTACGTGGCATACTTCCCTCCTTAATTATTTTAAATTAATTCGCAGGTACTCACTGTTTTTAAAATTTATAAGCTTAAACTCTCCGAGCAAGCATAAAAATTTATTACCAATGCTAAAAACAAAGGTTTACAGCGTCGCCTAAACCTTAGTAAATTTTAAGAATTTAGGTCTGTACTTTAAAAATTTTTGCGGCTGAAATGCCCCTAGCCTTTTTTGGCTCTTTTAGCACCATATTTAGAGCGTGCTTGCTGCCTATTATTAACGCCTGCAGTATCCAGTGTACCACGAACTATATGGTAACGAACACCTGGCACGTCTTTAACTCTACCACCTCTAATAAGCACAACGCTATGCTCTTGCAAGTTATGACCCTCGCCAGGGATATACGCTGTAACTTCTATACCATTTGAAAGTCTAACCCTCGCAATTTTACGAAGAGCCGAGTTTGGTTTCTTAGGAGTAGCAGTTTTAACAGACACACAAACACCACGCTTTTGCGGGCTTGATTGGTCTATACTAACTTTTTTGAGTAAGTTTTGGCTCTTTTGAAGTGCAGGAGCGGTTGACTTATGCTCTTTAACGCTTCTACCTTTTCTTACTAATTGGTTAAATGTTGGCATATTTGTGAATAAAGCCTCCTTTCTTAAAATTTACTAAAGTTGCTTAGAACTTGCCAAAAACTTGTATATAACTAGCCTTTAAATGGCACGGCTATAAATTACTAAATAGCAAATTCCAAACAAGTTATTATAACATTATTTCTCTATGTTTGTCAACGGTTTTTTTGAAAAATGCCCAAGAAATTTTATATAAAAAATGCCCCACCGCAGGTGGTTTTAAATAAAGTTTGATTTTCATATGCAAACTGTGGTAAAATATTAAAATGCAAAATATTATTTTTAGTAGAGAGTTTAGAAAGCTCAGAAAACAGAGAGGGTTAAGCCAATATGAGTTGGCAAACCCACATTTTCACGCTTCATACATTTCAAAAATAGAAAATGGAGAATTTATTCCAAGCGTTGAAAAATTAGCATTTTTAAGTGAAAGACTAGGTGTTAGCCTTGATATATTCCATAGCTTTCTAGTAACAGAAGAAGAAATAGAATTTAAAAACAACATAGTGAAGCTTCGCAATTATATTAATGGCGGAAATAGAGCAGATGCAGAATTTAAGCTAGCTCAGCTTAAAAAAGATGAGGAATATGAAAAAAGATTAATACATAAACAAGAAATTATTATGTTGGAAGCTTTGCTGTTTAAAAAAGCAGGCAAGCCTTATGAATATAAGCTAACCGAAGCTATTGAAATAAACATCCCAAACTTCCAAATAGAAAATATAGAAGACTATTCTTTAACGACTATAGACACAGAAATTATAACTTTGATGATTTCGGCAATCGAAGAAAAAGGGAGATTGAGTTATGCGATAAGCTTATTTTATAAATTAAATGATTGCTTTGACACTCAATATACAGATTTTAAGTTAATAGCATATATGAAACCATTTTTAACGACTAAATTAGTTTCGCTGCTTTTCAAAAACGGAGAATATGAAAAGGTTATAGAACTAAGCAACAATGCAATAAACTTAGAAGTTAAAAATAAATATATACGAAGCACACCTTGGCTTAACTATAACAAAGCAAATGCATTATACGAACTTGGGCATAAAAATGCAGCAAAAGAAACGATGGTAGAAGCTTTTTATAATTTTAAAACTTTAAAAGACCAAACGATGACTGAAAGAATAAAAAAAGAACTTTTGGAAAAACACAACATAAATATTGAAAATTTTTACTAGACTTAAACGCTTAGCTTTCTGCAAAAATTAAACATTATAATTTGATATGTAAATATCGCCCCCCCCCCGTTGTAATAATATGTTAAACATAAGATAAAAGTTGCATTATCATTCAAAAA